>CAMWQF010000423.1 GCA_947176285.1 uncultured Porphyromonadaceae bacterium | reverse complement strand
CTTCACCATTAATTGATGAAATGTATTTGTCTGCAACTCTTTGACGAATCACTTTCCCACGAAATCTATTAATTCTTCCTTCTCTTTGCTCAAAATCTATTGGATTATTTGGAAGATTCCAATGGATTATTTTTCTGCAATACCAATGAAAATCCAATCCTTCCTGTCCTATGCTTGTTGTAGCCAACACAAAAGGTCTGAACGGTGAATTAAAAGCCTCGCGAATATTCGTTGCACGGACTTCACTTCCTTGGTTACTTTTTGCGTTTACGCCAAAAACCGCCGCGTAGTGAGAGCGGAGATAATGCCGAACATCATTATCATCAGGTTCTTTTTTGCAGAAACTGGCAGAATCGTCAACTTTTAGATTAGTTGTACGCATAGACAGGACATTGCATATGGATTTACCCATTTCAATTGGATTATCATATTCGTTCAAGAGCATAAAAACATATTCATCCAAGACAGCCTGAATATTACCGTCGATACAATATTGTATGACCTTTTGCCAGTAATCAAGAGATTTCTGCGGATATTGCAATTCCAAAATAGCTATGCTTTCAGGTTTGTTGAACAGATCTATAAAGGCAAGTCCTATCTGGAACGCTGTGGATAGAACATCATTTGAAGTGTCAAAATATCTTTTCAATGCTCTGTAAGCGCATATCGCAGGCGACCCTAATGATAGTTGCACCATTAGTTTGGCTTGTTTTCGGATTTCTTTAGAAGAAACCTTTCTTGGAAAGGCAGGTAATTGGGGCTGCTTCTTGTCAAGTATTGAACGCAATACTCCAAGATATTCTTTCGTAAGTATAGTAGCTGTATTCCTTTTTGAGATTGTATTTTCTATTTTGTTCAACCAGCTATTCTCGAATGCCTGGTCATTAACCATAGGATATGCCCAGCTGATGTGAGTATTCTCCCTGTCATTGTCATTTCCATAGATTTCACAGAAACTGGTAATCTGTTCGGCTTGTTTCGGGTATAGTTCTTCTATAATATCCCTCGATGACTTCTTTGAGTTGACGAAGCCCAAAGGATCGGTTATTTGTTCGATATAACGACTTGGATATGCAAGCAAGAGTGTAGTCATGTTTTTCAATTCACTTGCAAAGTTAAGGCGTCTGTATGGTTTTCTAGCTTTATCACTCTGCGAGGCAACACGCTTATCGGCGAAATACTTCGCACCTTCTTCTTTAGGCATCATTCCAATGCTTTGTTTCTCCGCTTCATATGACACTAATGTGGCAATCATTTTAGGAACTAACTTCCACGCTGAGAAAATTAAGGTTTTGGTGAAATCCTTTTGTCCCTTAAAAGCTCCATCCAGATTATAATAACTCATTGATGGAGGACACCACAGGAGCCTTGAATCCCTGCGCATTCCTTTCATCAGTAGGTTGAGTTTGCCATTAGGCCAATGTCCATTTTTAGGAAATTCGTATCTGTTAATCTCCGCCAGATTAACGAATGCATTCTTAGATAGGGGAATAGACACATCTGATGCCTTTTCCCCAACTTTATAGTCTCGAAGAAATGACATGGCGTAAGGTGCGGACTTCGCATAATCAATGGGAGATGGAGCATTCTCCTGTCTGCGTTCGTAAATGCTTTTGAATACATTGTCTAAATGCAAAAAATCCTCTATTCCCTGCTTGGTGACAGGAAGAGGACTATCTTCCTTAGGAACAATCATTGCATTGGGATCATTTGAAGCAATGATTTTCTCTGTCCTGACTATAACTCTGTAATAGACATCCTCTACGTAATGTTTAAGTTGCTGTATTTCATCCAGGACCGGCTCCTTGTCTTCTATGTTTTTAAGCGATAGCATTCTTGAAAATATACCACTTCTCGCTTCTTCATAACGATGCCAATCAATATCGGTTCCTTCATACAGGAATTGAAGTACTCTCTTCAATTCCTTGTAGTGTTGTTCATTATTTTTCTCATCATGTTTGTTGGTGAAAGCCTTAAATGGTGTTGCACTGAGCATAAGCACTTTTGCATTTTGCTGAGAAAACACTTTCTGTGCAATAGTTGTCTGCTCACTGGATGACTTGGTATCCAACAGCTGACTATAGCGTTGAAACTCGTCCATGATGAAGATGTCAGCATCCATCAAAGAAAGACATACATCTGTCAGTGTCCGGCGAAGTTTCCCGATTGTCTCAGCATAAATATCCCACATTTTATCAGTTCTTCTATCAAATCGTGTCGCTACAGTTCTGATGAAATCCAACAGTGTCATCTTCCCATCCAGTCCATAGTGTCTGTAACACTCCGGGCACGAATCCTGGTCTACATATGACTTGTCAAGAGATTCAATATAAAGTTCAGGGAAATTGTCGCGTAGCCGTTTCCTAAGGGAAAATGACTCGTGCTGTGGTTGCCAAGAGCCTTCTTTTAACCCCCAGAACCCTTCCATCAATTTGCCGAAACGCACTTTATGTTTGCTTATCTCCGGATCCTTTTCCAGGATAGCATACAGCATTAATCGTTCTTCCTTAA
>CAMWQF010000422.1 GCA_947176285.1 uncultured Porphyromonadaceae bacterium | reverse complement strand
TCCTTCTTCAAGAGACAAAACCTGCTCGAAAACCTGACGAAATCTTAATAAAAAATAAGTCTAAACAACTTCAATAAGTAAAAAAGTCCTGTCAGGTATGACAGGACTTTTTTTGCATATTATAGTCGCATATTATTAGTAGCGGTCGCGGGTTGTGATGGTGTCTTTCCAGATGTGGTCTTTCGGGAAGGGTTGGCTTCCCCAGGCTTTTTGGTTGGTCCATGGCTGGGGAGCATCGCTCCAGAATGGATGCGAGGCTGGCAAACCAAGCGGGAGGAGCGAGAGTGAAGTCATATACAGGGACCCATTGTTGGTGTACCAATCGGCTATGTTTGGCTGACGTCCGGCAAATCCAATAGTAAGATAGCCGCCTTCGTTGAAGTTCTCCTTGCCGTCATACATATTGTGCATCACCTTGGTAAGGGCTGCCCGGACCTGTCCGTTGGTAAGGCCCTCAGGCAGTTTCTCATACAGTGCCATGAGAGCGAGCGGTTGCATTGTCGCCATGCGGTAAGGAATCGAGCGACCGAATACCGGGAATGTTCCCTCCGGGGATATGAACCGCTCCAATACGATACTATATTTTTGGGCACGTTTGAGAGCACGTTCATAATATTTGCCATAATCAATGCGGTTTCGTTTTTTACCATCTTGCATAGCCTTGAGAGTCTCAAGATACATAGGATGGAACACATAACTGCTATAATAGTCGAAAGCAAAATCAGGACCATCAGCATACCATCCATCCCCTGCATACCACTCCTCGACCTTACGCACTGCCGAGTTGACACGGTATTCATCGCAATCAGCACCCGACTTGGCAAGGAAACTCTCTATGAGCGCTGAGAAAAGAAGCCAGTTGGTATATGGAGGATCAATATGGCGTATATTAGTGAAATTTTTAATATAACGATCCTTTGTAGTCTGATCAAGAGGCATCCAGAGGGCATCATATGCTCGCAAGAATGACTCTGCTATATATGCAGCATCTACCATCACCTGACCTTCGCCACCCCATAAGAGACAGTCCGGGCTATTGGGGTCAACTGCATTAGCATAACTCTTCAAAGCCCATTCTCGCAGTTGCTTACGCATCTTTCCCTCTTCAGTGTCATCGTCAGGGAGCGCCAGCCAAGGGGCAAGACCTGCCATCAGCCTGCCAAATGCCTCCATATAAGTCACTTTTTTGTTGCGACCATCCCAGTTAGGGCTGACTTCCACGAGCATATCCTTCTGCAATTCTCCTTTTGCCATCTTGCTAAGGATGGGAGCAGCCATGTCATATGCCATCTTCGCCCAGTAGGCGCGGTCTTCGTTGGCATCTTTCTCGAGCAAACGCACGTATTCGCTAGCAGCTAGCAAGAAAGCACCGGTTCCGAAGTTGCTTGTGGAATTACGGTCTACCACCTGTCCGGGAATCGCCTTCTCCCCTATCGGCTGCACATAACCTACACTGCCATCTTTCTGAAGGGCTGTCTTGGAGAGATAGTTCCAACCTTTCTGAGCAGCCTCAAGATCTTTAGGATCAGTCAGATATCCGTTGTTGATGCCCCAAAGGAGACCATAGGTGAAGAAAGCAGTGCCGCTTGTTTCCGGACCGGGAGCATGCTGTTCGTCATACATCGAGCGGCTCCAGTAGCCACCGGGTTGCTGGCAGGCTACGACAGCCTCAGCCATGCCCTTGAACTTATCTTCAAAGAATTTACGGTGTTCCCAATCTTTAGGAGCATCTTTCAACACTTTAGCCAATCCGGCAAGCACCCAACCGTCGCCACGCGCCCAGAAGTCTTTCTTTCCGTTGGCACTTGCATGATTAGGATACACATATTTGGCATCGCGGTAGTAGAGATTCTCTTCGGGATCGAACATGATGCTATCGCTCACCAAGATATATTCATATAGTTTGTCGAGATATTTCTTGTTGCCAGTGATTTTATGCAGTTTTGTCATTACAGGCATTACCATGTAAAGGCCGTCGGACCACCACCAATAGTCGGAATTTGGTGTAGACATTTCATATTCCATCACTTCTTTTGCGCGACGAATGCGTTTTTCGTCAGGGAGCAGATTGTAAAGGTCAGCATAAGTCTGAAAGCATATTTGCCAGTCGCCGAATAGCACGTAGTCATCACCTTCTCCATACTTATTATATTTCCATTTCGAACGGTCGTTGCTCTTTGCGCCTTTCCATTGATTGTGTTCTGCCCATTTTTCGGAATATTCTTTCCATTCCGGGTTTCCTATGAGGAAAAAGGCTTCCATATTGCCGGTATGGTAGGCGGCATTGTCCCAAAATGCATTAGTCTCAGGAGAATGAGTATCTTGCCAGTGATTATTGACCTTCGTGATTATATCACGAACTGCCTTAGACTCTTTAGTGACAGCAGCGAAAGAAGAAATGATGCCTCCAGCCACTACTGATGCCAACAAGAGTATTTTTTTGATTTTCATGATTATTTTATTATGGTTACTTTTGCAAAATTAATAAAAAAAATGATATCATCAGATAAATAG
>CAMWQF010000421.1 GCA_947176285.1 uncultured Porphyromonadaceae bacterium | reverse complement strand
AACGTATTAACGTATCCGGTGATACCGATCAATCGACAGCCGGAGGTCGATAATACTCAAAAACCACACCCAAATGGGTATACTTTATGATAAATATTGATTTCTCATGCTAATTTTGCTGAGGCAAGAAAAAAATTGCTTGATTTGCATCTTTTTCGATTATTCTACGTCTATCTATATAAGTAACTGTTCAAAATAAAACAACATAATGACTAAATTGAATGTGACAAAAAGAATGCATAAGTTTGTTGTATCTTTGATGCTGATTGGATCGATCTCGTTCACGATAAAGGGAGCGACAGAAAAATTATATGAAAATCCCGATTATGCCGTAAGCATGACTCCAAACTTATTTCCAACGAGAGTGGAACGCACTCAGGATGCCACACGCATATCATTCCATTGCAAATATCCTTCCGGCAATTGGATAAAGGTTGATACTACGGCATTTCTTGTTGTTCCAGACTCTGATATCAGGCTTTCTCCCATTGCTGCCGAAGGATTAATTTTGAATGAAGGTTTTCAAATGCCTGAAAATGGAGAGACTGATTTTACGGTCATATATCCTTCTTTACCGGATAACGTTAGGGAAGTAGACTATATTGATGGCTCTTGGAAAATCCTCGGGATAAGACTTGACGGTTCAAAATCTGAAGGTAAGACTGTAATAGATATTGACAGATGGGAAAAGGAACACTATAAGCCATATCCTGGTGTCCCGGAAAAGTTCTTCAATCCGGGAGAAGCCATCATATCAGGTGTCATAAATGGGTATCATCCAAGGTCAGGGGTTGACAATATGCTTGTTTATCATTCAAATCCGGTCACAAGTGCAAGTGTGCCATACTTTACTCCTATAGCATCAGACGGAACATTCAGTGTTGCAGTTCCGATGGAGTGTCCGGGTTATGTATCACCGGCAGGTTTCCTTAATCAGTGGCAATGGTATTATGCGGAACCGGGACGAACCCTTGAGATTGTCTTAGATTGGGACGATATGATGCGGAGTGAATATGACAAACGAATGTATAGGATTTTTAGGAATCCGGAGGCAAGATTCGGTGGAGATGTCGGCGAGATCAACGCTGAACTTGCAGGTGCTCCACTTCCCACAGACTCTCATTACAGGGAATGGGCATCGAAGACAGTTCCCTCAGAGGCGGCTGATAGAATTGCTGAAATCTTTAAGAAGGATTCTATTGCTCTTGAACGCTATATATCAGACAATGGCATATCTGACCACTCTGCAAGAATACTGCGACACAATCTCATCGGTAATTATATCGACAATATGATGTTATATGAAAGAGAATTGGATTATCTTCAGTATGACGATCCGGATGCACCTGCGCTCAAAGAACCCTTGACTTCTAATTTCTTCAGTTTTCTCAATGATGTTTTTAGGGATGACGATATATGGTTTCTCGCCAACAGATGGATGAATAGTGTTCCGAATAGACTTGCCTTTTCATTAGTGATGAATGATGATATTGGTGCCGGACAAGTCTATAGGTATGAATTTATGGATCCGGGATTCGCATTTCTTCGGAGCAAGGGAGTCTCTTTGACTTCTGAAGAGGAAGAGATAGAAAAGACCTTGAACTCTAAGATCGGTACGTCAGAGATAGTCGATGCCAAAGGTCTGGAAAAATTTTGGAACATGTTTAATGGAACTGTCAAGACTATTGCTGCCAGAAATGGACTTGAGTCTGAACTTGATAGCCTTTGGAAAGACTTAGATCGTAACACAAAGTCAAATTTTTATGATGCCATTCCTGAAAATATGAGAATATGGGCAAACAATATAAAACAGTTTTGCGGTTCCAATAATGTCCCAATATTGGGGCAAGTGGCACTTACAGGAGCCTTGTGCAGTTACGGTGTGCTGAACAAAGAGGTGTATGCTTACTCTGAGGTAAAGGACATCCTCGAAGAAATCAAGTTGTCTGACGTTATACCGAATCAAGAGATATTTGCCATAATGGAAAGATATTTCTCTGACTGGTATGAGAATAATAGAGAAACACTCCCTGATGATGAACGGGGTCATGTGGTGCGCGACATAATCGCTCCATATAAAGGTAAAATGATACTTCTCGACCTCTGGGCTACGTGGTGCAGTCCCTGCCGTTGGAATATAGAGCAGTCAGCTGAAGAAAGGATTACATTACGAGAGAATCCAGATTTCAAGATGATTTTTATAACCTCAGAGTCAGATTCTCCAATTGATGTCTACAACGATTATGTGAGCAAGAACCTCTCAGAAGAGGAGTCTCTGCGCATTCCGGGCGATGACTTCAACCGCATCAGGGATCTTTTCCATTTTAATGCTATACCTCATTATGTCCTCATTGGACGAAACGGGGAAATATTAACTCCGGATTTTAAATATCCTCATCATGGATCACTAATTGACTCCCTGAAGTTTTACGGACTATAAAAGATAACTCTCATTCATTTTTTTTTCTAAACAATATGAAAATTAGTGTTTTTGGTATGATTCTGGCTCTCGCCTTAATCCTT
>CAMWQF010000420.1 GCA_947176285.1 uncultured Porphyromonadaceae bacterium | reverse complement strand
AACCTATTAAGTCGTCGGCAGCGTCAGATGTTTATAAGAGAAAGATACAAATGTTATAGGGCAATAGGCTAAATTTTATTAATTTTGCAACCAAAATAATACGGAAACTATGATAAATTTAGAAAAGACAAAATGTGTGCTGATTGTCGACAGTTCCCTCTCAGTAGGAGAGCAGGCTAATGTGGCAGCAGTTCTTGCAATGAGCATTGGTGCAAAAAACAGTGAAATAATTGGAGGTGACGTATATGATGGAGATAATATCCGGCATCCGGGAATAACTCAACTAAATCTTCCGGTATTAGCTGCATCAGATGATACCTTAAGGGAAATACATAGCTTGGCAAGTGGGAATGATGAAGTGTCCCTTGTGGATTTCACCTGCACTGCACAGAGATCAAGAACATATGAGGAATATACATGGCAAATAAAAAAGATTGCTGAATCAGAGTTAAGGTACATCGGAATTGGTTTGATCGGCAACAAAAAGTATATTAACAAATACACAGGAAACTTAAAATCACTCCGATGACAGGCAAGAATTTGATCTATAATGTAATGGCATTAGCGACCATTATAGTATGGGGTATAACATTCGTGGCAACAAAATCTTTAATCATTAATGGATTAAGTCCTGTAGAGATTTTCATAATCCGTTTTTTGATTGCATACTTCTGCACGCTAGTACTCTGCCATAACAGACTATGGGCAGATACGCGAAAAGATGAGCTTATGATGCTTGCCGCAGGTATAACTGGAGGATCACTATATTTTATAGCCGAGAACTCTGCTCTTGGAATCACGTTTGCTTCGAATGTTTCGTTAATAATCTGCTGCGCTCCAATCTTCACAATGATACTTGGTATGGTTCTGTTCAGAGACACAATTAAAGTATCATCATGGATTGGCTCCATAGTCGCATTCTTAGGAGTGGCAATAGTTGTGCTCAACGGTTCTAGACAATACGGTATAAATCCATTGGGAGATATGCTAACTTCATTAGCTGCTTTTTCATGGGCATCTTATTGTCTTATATTGAAAAGGATTAATTGTAGATACAGCAATTTATTTATTACCCGAAAGGTATTTGCTTACGGAGTTATCACCGCAATAATATATTACATTGTTTTTCCCTCTGAACACCAAAGCAAGCTCACTGATTTAAAATCTATTATTGCCAATCTTGCGTTTTTAAGTGTTGGTGCATCATTCCTATGCTATCTCATGTGGAATACAGCGGTACGCCATTTGGGAGCAGAACGTACGTCCAACTACATTTACCTCGTTCCAATTGTTACAATTATTTCATCGTCATTTATACTTGATGAACCATTTACTATAACAATGGCTACTTGTACATTATTGGTAATTGGAGGAGTATTCCTGTCTACGAAATAATATCGGAGGTTGGATCAGATTATCTTGACAGAATATCATGAACCCTCCTATAAGGCATTCAAATATCAAGAGTTATAGTTATTGTGACTACAATTCAAAATTGTTAGTCCTTATTTTTGATTTTCAGACATCTTATCCACCAAATTGATAGCCTCAATCTTCTTACTATCAATGATTTTTGCATGAAACTGGGTAGCTCGGACATCGGCATGCCCCATTATTATGAAAAAAATCCGACTTCCACAGCCATATGCAACAATGGTGTCCTTAGGTATACTTCAGACATTACCTGATAATTGGGACGATGTTAGATGTGGTGAAAAGATCTTTATATATGCAGATGGCTTGGATAAAAAGTTACAGTTTGGCTTGGATTATGGCAATCCTCTTCATAGAAAAATCCATAACGAATTCTTCTTAGGTAATATCGCTAACACTAATGAATACCCAACTCAATGTTTCATCGGATGTGTGAAGGCATATCATTCTGGACAAATGACAACCGGTTGGACGGATCCTCACGATAATTTTATTTTCGTTGCGGTGCCTCGCATGTTTAAGACTTATATAAAAGATTTTAATATCAATAAGACAATTCTTGAGGAAGCCGAATCAAAGTATGTTGCTCTTAAAACCATCGAAAGGAGAGGAACCAAATTATTTGTTCCCGTCGGAAAAACCGTCTGGAATACGTTGAAAGACTCAATTAGATGCGTGGATATTGCAATGTTTTGGGAAGACTACATGAAAGAGTTTGCACCTTTGCTATTTTCAACAGAAAAGTCCTGAAATCCGCGATAGCCGGCGAAGCCGCTGCTCAGCCCATGTCCGCGAGCGCATGCCCAAGTCACAAAAGCACTGCCGAAGCATACCCAAGCATCACAGAAGTTAATAATAAAAATCCGCGACCCATCCGCCACCATCGGCGAAACAACGGCAAAGCCGAATCCGCATTGCCTGCTAATCCATTAAAATCCAAGAATATAATTCTGCGCTATTCTGCTGGTTCCCCCGTGCTATGGAGTAAGGGAAAGTTCTGCGCCTATATTTTTTATCCTAAATACGTCTCCAAGCCCATTAACGTTAATAACGCCGAAAACGATGAAAACTCAAAAATCAAGCACCGCTTGAT
>CAMWQF010000419.1 GCA_947176285.1 uncultured Porphyromonadaceae bacterium | reverse complement strand
GGATGCTGCCACTGTGCTTGCTTCAATGCATGGGGCGAAGACTCTTTTTGGGTCTGCTACACCTTCTATTGAGACTTATTGGAAAGCGCTCAACGGTAAATTTGGACTCGTGTCCTTGTCCGAACGATATGAAGGCGCAAAACTTCCGGAAGTTGAAATCATCGATATGAGGCAGATGCGCAAGCAGAAGAGTGTGAAGGGTATTATGTCCACGTCTATGAGAAAGGAAACTCGTAACGCACTTGATAATGGATGGCAGGCTATTATGTTTCAAAATCGTCGTGGTTTTGCTCCGGTAGTTGTGTGCCGCACGTGTGGCTGGAGTCCCAAATGTGGTAACTGCGATGTGAGCCTTGTTTATCATAAAGGCAGCAAGTTGCTTCGTTGCCATTACTGTGGATATACTCAGACGTTGCCCGACCTTTGCCCGGCATGTGGGGAGAATACACTGGAGAAATATGGATATGGCACCGAGCGTATTGCCGAAGAAGTGCAAGAGGAGTTTCCTGACAAGAAGATTTCCCGCATGGATCTTGACACTACCCGCAACAAACTTTCTTATCAGGAAATCATCGAGGAATTTGCTGATCAGCGCACCGATATTCTCGTAGGGACGCAAATGGTGTCGAAAGGTCTGGATTTTGATAAAGTGAAGATAGTAGGAGTTCTGAATGCTGACACGCTTCTGAATTTCCCTGATTTCCGAAGTAATGAGCGGGCTTTCAATATGCTTGAGCAGGTAGCGGGTCGTGCCGGCCGTCGTCAAGAACCGGGGAAGGTGCTTATCCAGACCTCAAAAGCGGATGAGAGGGTTCTTGAGCATGTCAGAAACCATGATTATCTTTCATATTATAAGGAGGAACTTGAAGAGCGTCAAAAATACTCTTATCCTCCTTTTACAAAGATCATTAATGTCTACGTTCGCAATAAAGACGCTGCGGTATGTGATGCGGCTGCCGTAATGTATGTTATGGAATTGAGGAAAGTGTTCGGAACTCGCGTTCTGGGTCCTGAACGTCCCTTCGTGTCGCGTGTAAATACTTGGTATATCCAGCAGATAATGCTGAAGGTAGAATCCGGAGCTTCAATGAAGAAAGTGAAAGCTTTGCTCCGTCAGGTCTATGAGCATCTTGCCCCGACGCCCCAAATCAAATCCTCCCAAATCCACTACGATGTCGATCCGGTATGAGTCAGTTTTGCCAAGGCTATGTCGTAGGCATTAAGCGCAGTAATTACAGACAACGCTCCTATTGAAATCCATGATATGAAACTGAAATTTATTGTCAGGTTGCTGACATGGAGGAATGGAAGCGAAACGCTGAAATTGGAAACGAAATCTTCTATCAAAGGGAACAATAAAGTAAGTATGACTCCCATTGCAAATCCGCATGCTGCGGCTATCGTCACAGCAAACTTATTGCGCTTCTTTTGATCAGCATTGTATTGCTTCACAATTTCAACCGCTTCCATATTCTTTTGCAGTTTTGTCATGAACTGAAAAGAAGAGGAGAGTTCCGGATTAAACTCTTTGAATATATCTTTTAATTTATCTTCTTCCATAAATTTTTCATAACTTTACATATCTGTAATCTTATAGAACTCCACTTTCGTCTACGAAAGCAGAATTTTACGGAGATGACTGCGTCCTCTCGACAGATGTTGCTTCACTGCATCCTGGGATGCCCCTACTATCCCTGATATTTCTTTGATAGAATACCCTTCCATATAGAATAAAAGCACCGATGTCCTCTCTTTACCCGGAATTTGGGTCAATGCTGCGTATAGATCTTCATATTTAAACTGAGAGTCGGTTTGATTCGGTGATGGAATGTGGCTAGCTTCATCATAGTCAGCAAATACCTTTTCAGAACGTTTGTGGTTGATAAAGGTGGTGTATCCAATCCTGAAAATCCATGCTTTGAATTTATCAGGATTGTTGAAACTGTCGCATGATAGATAAGCCTTTATGTATGACTCCTGAGCAACGTCGTCGGCAAGTGCAGAATCTCCGCAGCAAAGAGCCACAAGAAAGCGACGGAATGCTTTTTGTGTACTCTCCACATGTGATATGAACTGCTCGCGAGTCATTGTTATTCTTTATCAGAAGGAAATACCTGTTTGCGAGTGACAAAATAGACAATCAGATAACTTATTCCAATCGCTAAAGAGATTCCTCCGCATAGGAAGGAGAAGGTGACAGGATCGTCACTGATTTCTGATCCGGAAAACAAATACATGATTCCTACAATTACTAACACAACACCTATGAGGGTATATATACAGCCGCGAAGCAATCTGCCATTAAGAATTTCTTGTTCGGTTTTGCTAGTGCTTTTCAGAGATTCGATAAGTTTATCGGTATCCACATCCTTATTGGCTTCAATAGCCTTGGTGATGATTTGAGCACGTTTGTTGTCACTATTCATTTTCTTTAGACAAATGAGAAGCACAATTGCAATTGGAAGCACGCAACCGCAAAAAAAAGGAACTAACACTGCTGTAGAAAACATAAAATAAAATTTTAATAGTTATTAAT
>CAMWQF010000418.1 GCA_947176285.1 uncultured Porphyromonadaceae bacterium | reverse complement strand
TATTCTGTTTGCAGTCGGCTTAATACCTTTGCCTATCAATATGTTTTCGAAGTCATCGTGAGTCATACTCATATTTTTCTGCAAAGTTAATAAATTTTTCGTGCTATAAGGTTATAAAGTGTCAATTATCTTAATTGGATCGGTGGAGTTATACGATTAGATTGAGGACTGTTGCAGAATCGGCTGGTATACATGCCGATTATTGCAATTATGTTTGGATTAAATATCTAAATGTTATAAACTCCATTGCACTGTTAACGAAGACACTGTAATTCACGTCATTCCTGTATGGAGGTGGCTGCTGAATATTTAGCAGATATAATGCGATGTCCTAAAATTTAGGACAGAAATCAACAAAAGTGTCCTAAATTTTAGGACACTCTTATTGTTATATAGAAAAAATGAGTGTTTGTTCAAATCCGGTGTCTTGCGCTGATCTAATAACTTTCTCATAGAAGTATCTTATCTTCGTCTGTCAATCCTGCATGCAACCGGGCCTGAGCATACCAAATGGTATTCAGGATGACGCTTAAACCATGCGTCAGCATATGAACACGTAGCGGCTATCTTGTTTCCTTCGGATAATATTTTATCGGCAGCGAGTTTTACAAGTTTCCCGGCGATTCCTTCTCCCCTCAGCGAAGGGTCTACAAATGTATGGTCGATTGTCGAGATTCCGTCTTTTGTCGGAAACGTCACTTCCGCTATCACATTGCCCGAAGCATCAGTAGCATAAATTCTGTCTTTTTCTGTTATAAAATCCATAGTAATAAATTTTGATTGTGATATAATTTAATAACGTATAATTCCCCTGAGTAGTTGAGTGGAAGATGGCCGGCGGAGCGAGTATGTAACCCTCTTTACCCATGATATCCCAAATCCATTAGGAATCATTCACGACCCTATTTTACAGGGATTAAGGCTTTCAGATGTCTCTTGGAATCTTGAATAAAATTGCTTGGAATGGTAGTTTGCAATCTACTTGAAATCCACTCCGTCAAGTCTTCCTATATTATTAAGAAGAGTGGCAGTCGCATCTTTGAGGTCAACAGCAATCTCTCTGAGCCTCCCGACATCTTCTGTTGCCATTCTCTCCGCCTCGTCAATTATAACATTAGTGTCCTGATAGTCGTAATAGAACCGTGCAATGACATTCGCTTGTTCAAAAGAAATTATACCGTATGAATAAGTGCCAATTATGTCATTGATGAGTCGTTTCGACTGATTCCCTGTGCGTTATAGACATATTATGAGAATTTTTTGTTAATTTTGCATCTTAATATCAGAATCAGATGGAAGAAAACAACCTTATCAACGCCTCGCCCTCATCGGAATCTTCTGATTCCGGTCTAATGCCTATTGAAAATCTAATTCATATTATCCGAGGTCAGCAGGTGATGATCGACAGTGATTTGGCGCGTTTATATGGGGTAGAGACAAAGCGATTAAATGAGCAAGTAAAACGAAATATCGACCGATTTCCGGAAGATTTTATGTTCCAACTCACCAAAAGTGAATCAGAAGATTTGAGGTCGCAAATTGCGACTTCAAGTTCAAGGTCGCAAATTGCGACCTTGAAGCAGGGGCACAATATAAAGTATCAGCCTTATGCCTTTACTGAGAATGGTGTTGCCATGCTGAGTAGTGTGCTACGCTCTAAGTCTGCAATTGAGGTAAATATAAGGATAATGCGTGCTTTTACTGCAATGCGTAGTTTTTTGATGAGTAATGCGCACATATTCCAGAGACTTGAAACTGTAGAGCACAATTATTTACTCGTTAATCGCCATCTCTCTGAACATGACAGGAAGTTTGAGGAAATACTATCTCGTCTTGATGACAAAGAAGCCGAACCAATCGAAGGTTTCTTTTATGAAGGACAAATATTTGATGCCTATACTCTGATCTCTGATTTAGTCCGAAAGGCAGATACCCGTATTATCCTCATAGACAATTATGTTGACGATCGAGTTCTGAAAACACTTGATAAGCGTAAGGATGGTGTTTCGGCTACAGTATTCACAAATCCTCGTAATTCACAAATCAATCTTGATATTAGAAGACATAATGCCCAATATCCTGAAATCAACCTCCGGCATTGCACTAACGTACATGACAGATTTCTGATAATTGATGATACTGTCTATTTTATCGGCGGTTCTATCAAAGACCTCGGAAAAAAGATTGTTGCCTTCAGCCAAATGCATCAGTCTCCAGACGATATTCTATCCAAAATAAGGTGATAGCTTAATATCAGGCATTGATATTACCTGACAACCACTGATGAGGGTGCACTTCACATTTTGACACACCCTCTTGTGAAGTCAGGATAATTCTCGGCAAACCGTCTCAACATGAGTCTATTCTATCTAATATCGTAAAATTACGAAAGATATCTGATAGCGAGTGAGACATTTCTTGCATTCTCCAAAAGAAAATTTCAGACACATACGTTGTCAAATGTTACGTGAAAAGAAGATAAGAATTAATCTATAAATGCATATGCATATCGATTTTTTTTGTAATTTTGTGAATCGGATAGCAAAAGATATTC
>CAMWQF010000417.1 GCA_947176285.1 uncultured Porphyromonadaceae bacterium | reverse complement strand
TAGTAGGAGGTACGCTCCCAATCTTCTTATTCAAAAGCATCTCCTTCCAAGCCACCCGATAGTTGGCTTTATCTTGTAAATCCAAAATGGATATTAGATTGTTGTATGTTTATACCAATCACTGTAACACCCTTAATTAATAGACTATGAAAAACATCTTACTCCTTTCTCTGCTCGCTGCCGGAACTATTCTTCCCACGGCTGCTGTAACTTTGACTCCCGAGCAAGCACTTACCCGTTTTAATTCCAATAGGCCGAAAAGAGTTGCCGCAACAAACGACATTACAGCCAATAATCTCCAACTGCAATCCACTCTTGACAACCTATATATCTTTTCTTCAGGAAAAGGTTTCGTAGTGCTTCCAAACGAAGATTCTGCTCCTGCACTTTTGGCATATTCAGATACAGGAGAGTTTGATTTGAATAGCAATCCCTCAATCAGGGAATGGTTTGATTTCTATAATCGCCAGCTCAATTTTCTCAAGAATCATCCGGAAAACAACAAGACATTAACAGTCAGCCATAAAAACCGGCCTGAAATCTCTCCTCTTTTGAAAACAGAATGGAATCAAGAATATCCATACAACTTACTATGTCCGAAGGTTGACGGACATGAGACTGTCACCGGTTGCGTTGCAACTGCCATGGCACAGGTAATGAAATATCACAATTTTCCCGAACATGGCAAAGGAACACACTCCTACTTCTGGCATCCCGGTGAAGAGGAACTAAGTTTCAATTATGACTCTATCCCATTTCAATGGGACAAAATGGACAATATTTACGACAAAGAAAGTTCAAATGAGGCACGCCATGCTGTAGCGGAACTAATGCTTGGATGCGGAGTGAGCGTAGACATGCATTATGAGCCGGGTGGAAGCGGCGCAGCAACAGTAATGATGGGAGAATCGCTGATTGATATTTTCGGATATTCAAAGTCGCTGTGGATGCCAAATCGTGCTTACTATGGCTATGAAGAATGGGAAGATATGATTTATGCTGATCTGGCAGAAGGACTTCCTGTGCTATATAGCGGTGCTGGAACCGCCGGAGGGCATCAGTTTGTTTGCGATGGATACAGTTCCGATGGTTTCTTTCACTTCAACTGGGGGTGGGGAGGCTTAAGCAATGGCTATTTCCTTTTGACAGCCTTGAATCCGGATAATCTTGGAGTTGGAGGCGGAGCCGGTGGTTTTAATACATCACAAATTGCCACTCTTGGAGTTCGACCGGGAAAAAATGATGATAAACCAGTCTATATATTCTATAACACCGATTCTTTCTTCTCTAATATGAAAGAGGTCAAAGAGGGTAATGATTTCCTATGCGGAGGTCAATATTTTAACTTCAGTCTTGCAACAATGCCTGTAGGAAGTCGCCTTGGATTGAAATTCTTATCAGAATCTACAGATGAAGCATATTTTGCTGAAGGTCCCAGCGTAGAAGGTTATCATCCAGATGACGGACGAAACGACATTCTAGTTCGTTTCCCGAAACTTCCAGACGGCTCATATGAGATTACTCCGGTTTTGAAAGTTGATGGAAAATGGAGTGCTGTAAGAATTCCCGTTGGTCAACCACAAATGATAGTAGCTGTAGTCAAAGACGGAGTCGCCACTATTGAAAACCAGAACCCTGCATCAATTTTCGTTACAAATATTGAAATGCCTGAGAAAATCTATAGAAACCATGAATTCCCTATGACTTTCACGGTTGAAAACATTGGAGATGAAGAATTTTACAGTACTATAACTCCTATTCTTCTCGACAGTAAGGGTGATGTGGTATCTAAGTCTACTTTCCGCCCTGTTGATATTCTACTTGGTGAGAAAGAAGAAATTAAGGACTATGTTGGGAAATTCAGTGCTCTCAAGGACCATTCTTTTGCTCCTGGCACGTATACGATGGTATTCCGAGACGAAGTCGGTAAGAATGTGAGTGATCCCATTGAAGTTGATATTTATGTAAATTCCGACAAGACTGAAATCAAAGTCACAGATCTTGATGTTGATGATAAAGATAATATTACTGATCCCTCAAAGATTCACATAAGTTTCAAGGTTGATTGTGAATCAGGAGTATATTTTGGATCATTGCGATTTGACGTATTCCCTGATGATGGAGGATATGAAATTTGCGGCTCTACTTCATCCGACATCTATCTTGGAGCAGGAGAAAGCAAAGATGCAGAAATGACTGCTGATTTCAGTCATTTGAATGACGGATGGTATATCGGGGCTATCTATGATGGCGGAAAGTCAATGACCGGATCTATACGTTTCCACATCCATAGAGAAACTGACGCGATAAACGAAATTGATACAGAAACAGTAAATTCAATAATATATGATTTGAATGGTATCCCTCAGACCTCCCCATCCGCCTCAGGAATTTTTATCATTGAAGGTAAAAAAGTTATTATCAACCACCGGTAACACTTTTCCCCGATAAACTCGTAGGAGACTGTCTAACAAGCAAAGAGACACATCCTCATAGAAAAATCAGGACATGCGGTCGCGGTAGTCTTCGTAGGTGAATTTGCGGAGGAGGATGGGATCGC
>CAMWQF010000416.1 GCA_947176285.1 uncultured Porphyromonadaceae bacterium | reverse complement strand
CCCTCTTTGTTCTGACTGCCACTGCCGCCAATCCAATAATATTTTTCGACCGTCCCGCTGATTTCTTTGAGGAAACTTTCGTGATAGGAAACGGCACACAAGGCGGCATCATTTACGGAAACCCATCCAAAGAAAGAATATCACTCAACGACATCACTTTCTGGAGCGGTGAACCAGATTCTACAGTCTATTCACCGGGGGCATATAAAGCCATCCCGGAAATACGGGCTGCGCTTGATGACGGAGACTATCAACTTGCCCAAAAACTTCAGAAAAGAGTCCAAGGACACTATACAAATAACTATCAACCAATAGGGAATCTCTTCATTGACTTCGCTGACAAGACCGAAGCCAAAGATTACTCACGAAAACTAAATCTTGCTGATGCCACTGCCAAAGTAGCATATACAAAAGGAGATAATGAAATCACTACTCAATATATTGCATCCGCTCCGGACAGCATTTTGGCTATCAAAATATCTGCTCAAAAACCTATTGATTTTACCCTCTCCTTCGACTCCCAAATTAAAAACTACAAAGTGGAATCTGCCGGCAACTCAATTATTGCAGAAGGAAGTGCTTCTTATTCTTCGCTCCCAAGCTACGTCGATATGCCTGCTGACCAGAAATTTCTGTACGATGACAAACGTGGCATTCGGTTTCGCACTGATATAAGAGCCATTGCTCCGGGGGCAACAATAAAAAACGAAAGTGACGGATCATTATCAGTAAAAAACGCAACCGAAACTCTACTTATCGTAGCGATTGCCACTAATTTCAATGGTTCTGATAAAAATCCATCTACTGAAGGCACTGATTTCCGCGCGATAGCATCCAGAAAAGCCGATCATGCTGTCAAAAAATCATTCAATGAACTCCTAAAAAACCATATTACAGACTATTCCAATCTTTTCTCAAGAGTAAATATTGATTTAGGCGAGTCTGCGGCATATCTTAACGAAATGCCAACAGACACAAGGTTGAAAAACTATACTGATAACTCCGCTTATGACCCTGATCTTGAAGAACTTTACTTTGACTATGGCAGATACTTACTCATCAGTTGCTCACGTACACTCGGGGTGCCGGCTAACCTTCAAGGCTTATGGAATGAATACTTACTTCCACCATGGAGTTCCAACTACACCACGAATATTAATGTGGAAGAAAACTATTGGCCTGCAGAAGTCACAAATCTAAGCGAACTTCACATGCCACTCCTCTCATTCATCAAGCAACTTCCTATCACCGGCAAAGAAACTGCACGCGAATATTATGGAGTAAACCGAGGATGGTGTCTCGGCCATAATTCCGATATTTGGGCAATTACAAATCCGGTAGGTCTTAACTCCGGCGACCCTCAATGGGCAAACTGGAACATGGGTGGAGCCTGGATATCATCTCACATTTGGGAGCATTATCTCTTCACTCGAGACATTGACTTCCTTAAAGAATACTACCCTACCCTAAAAGGAGCGGCTGAATTCTGTCTCGATTGGATGATAGAAGATAAAGATGGAAACTTAATCACTTCACCTTCAACTTCTCCTGAAAACAACTTCATCGCTCCAGATGGCAAGCCTGCCGCAACATCAGCCGGAGGATTTGCAGATCTTGCAATGATTCGCCAATGTCTTTCTGACACACGTGATGCAGCAAGGGTTCTTAATACGGATGAGGATCTTATCAAAGAAATTGATGCAGCCCTCTCTAAAATCGCTCCTTATAAAATAGGAGAAGCCGGACAACTTCAAGAATGGGCACAGGATTTCAAGGAGCAAGACCCTCAACACCGTCATCAATCTCATCTCTATGGACTTTATCCGGGACACCATATTTCTTTATCTAAAACTCCGGAACTTGCTAAAGCAGCAGCCAAGACTCTTGAAATAAAAGGAGATAATACTACCGGATGGAGCACAGGATGGCGTGTAAACTTGCTTGCCCGCCTTTCAGATGCAGACAAAGCATACTCCATGTATCGCCGACTTCTGAAATATGTGAGCCCTGACAAATATGAAGGTCCCGATAAGCGTCGCGGAGGTGGCACTTACCCCAATCTTCTGGATGCTCATGCCCCTTTCCAAATCGATGGAAATTTCGGAGGAACAGCCGGAGTGGCAGAGATGCTTATCCAGTCTTCACCGGATGCCATTAACTTGCTCCCGGCACTCCCGACCCAATGGAAAGATGGTTACGTTTCTGGTCTTCGCACCCGCACCGGAGCCACTGTAGGCTTATCATGGAAAGATGGCAAAGTCACAGCAACCACAATCTTACCAATTGCAGATGGGGAAATTACTTTGAATGTAAATGGAAATTCCTTACCGCTGAAACTCAATGCCGGGATACCTAAAACCATTACCTTCTGACTTTAATTTATGCGTGCCAAACTTGCCTTGCATATTCAAAAGACAACTTTATAGATACTTTTTGCAAAATTTCTCAAAATAATTGGATTTTTTCAATAAATTTTATTAATTTTGCGTTTGAAGTGAGAGGATATTATTTCTTAACCCTCCTATTTTCTTGTTATAACTAACCATTAACCAACGAATAAC
>CAMWQF010000415.1 GCA_947176285.1 uncultured Porphyromonadaceae bacterium | reverse complement strand
GCATTATAGAGATATTACAAATAAAATTATTGAAGACAATTTAGTAGGAAGTTATGGAAAGACCCCTGCTCGTACTGTCAGTACGACTTTAACAACATCTAAGGGACTGTTTACCCGTGTTGATGAAGGAACGTATATTCTCACATTGGCAACAAAAAACACATTAGAGATTAGTGATACTAATAAAACAGGAAAAGCCAAGTCTTCCAACGCAAATAATGGAACCACATCTTATCCAAAGCATGCTAAATTAGTTCCATCGTATGGAATGTATTGGATGCGGGATGCTATTAATTGGGAGGCAACCCCCAGGCTTCTTGGGGTTGAGTCAACAGGTGCTTCAGCTATAGATTTGAGCGAGATGAGAGGAATCTATATGCTTTATGACGGAAGGGAAGTAATTTATGTAGGACAAGCCATTGATCGTCCAATAATAAAACGTCTATCAGAGCATACTAAAAATCGGTTAGCGACTAGATGGAATAGGTTTTCGTGGTTCGGATTAGATGGGATTCATCCAGATAGTGGAAAGATTATCAAACAATCTGAAGAATTTATCTCAGATTTGCATTCACTTGCCAATGTATTAGAGGGTATTTTAATAGAGGGGTTAGAGCCTCGTCAAAATCGGAGACAAGGGGATAATTTTGGGTTTGAGTTCTATCAAGAGGTAGATAAAGAAATTTTGAAAGGTAAAGTTCTATCGCAGCTTAATAAGATTTGGTGATCCCTCAGATATAGTATCCTGTGGAATTATAGAAGAATATTGTGATAATATTAATACGAACTAAGACATTTTTATTGGACTCCTTAATTAAAATCTGTAAAGATTGAATATTTTTTTATGGTTAAAAATATGACCGAAAGAGAATTACAAATATATCTTCAAGAGCGGTTCCCCTGTGAAAATGAATGTTGCGACTGGAAGGAAATGAAGAGTCTCAAGAACTGTTTTAACGGGAAAGAAGGTGATGATGTGATATCCTATGTGGCAGCTATTTCAAGCATGAATGGCGGTCATCTTGTTATCGGCGTTAAGGATCATAGCTTGGATATTGTAGGTACGGATACTTATAATTACGATCGACAGGCAGCCACAATGAGGTTGGTGCGAGAATGTTCTAATCTTCCGGCTGAAGGATTGAAGATAGAGGAGTATGTGACATCAGATACTGATAAAAAGGTTTGGGTGATTAATATTCCGAAGCATATGCCACGGCTTCCGGTTTACGCCCATAAGAAATTATGGCAACGCATAGAGGATAGTTTGGTTGAAATGACTCTGTCACGAAGGGAAAAGATCCTTACAGAACCATTAGCGATTGACGATTGGTCAGCTCAAATTATCCCGGATGCAACTATGGATGACCTTGATCCAAGAGCAATAGCAGTAGCGCGTGAAAAGTTCAAGGAACTATTCAATGGATCAAGAGATACAGAAATTGACAGCTGGACAGATGAAGTCTTTTTGAATAAGGCTAAGCTTACGAAGAAATCTGCCATTACAAGAACTACCATTATTCTTCTGGGTAAGTCTGAAAGTGATCATTTTCTTAATCCATCCATTTGTAAGATACGTTGGTTTTTACGTGATGACGTAGATAACAACAAGGATTTCCGTGTATTTACAATTCCAATGATTCTGGCGATCGAAGAAATTGGATCATTGATTCGGAACACAACTTATACTTATACCATATCGGGTTCTATGTTCCCCGAATCAATGTCACGTTATGATGCCTTTACTCTTCGAGAGCCCCTTAATAATGCTATTGCACATCAGGACTATTCGAAAGGTTGTCATATAGATGTGATAGAATACGAGGATGACAGGCTGAGTTTTAAGAATGCAGGTCAATTCATTCCTGAGTCAGTGGAAGCGGTAGTTACCAATGACTTTCCGGAATCACACTATAGAAATCCCGCACTCGTTGAGGCCATGCGTAATGTGAAGATGGTTGAGACTGAGGGAGGAGGCATTAAGAAACTGTTCATGCAACAACGTAGGCGCTTCTTCCCGATGCCTGAATATGATATCAAAGGTGATCATGTGATATGCACAATAGAGGGAAGAGTCTTAGATGAGAATTTTGCAAATATACTTGTTTCAAATTCCTCTCTTTCTTTAGCAGATATATTGCTATTGGATTACGTCCAAAAAGGTAGTATGATTTCTCGTGATGAGGCTAACTATTTGCGTAAAAAAGGATTTGTAGAGGGACGCTATCCCAATTTGTTCCTCTCGTCAAAAGTTGTGTCCCCTACCCATCATGTTGGACTAAAAACTTCTTATATTAAGAATAAAAGTTTTGACGATGACTATTTTAAGAAACTGATAGTGGAGTATATAAAGGAGTTTGGAAAAGCAGAAAGACGCGATATAAATGATCTTATAAATAACAAACTGCCCGAATATCTAACGGATAGACAACGCTATGATAAGATAACTACACTCTTATCTGCTCTTAAAAGAAAACAAATTCTTATATACGATGGTAAATATTGGCTGTTTGTGAAGTGATCACTTCACAAACAGAAAATTTAAAACTCACAAATCAAGATTATTATTT
>CAMWQF010000414.1 GCA_947176285.1 uncultured Porphyromonadaceae bacterium | reverse complement strand
AGCCATAGGAAAGGAAACCCTTAAATGCTTTCCTCTCGTTGAGCACTAACTGCATGTTTAGATCCCCCTCGCGGTTCAGTTTCGAGATCTCTTCCTGTAGGGACTTGACGGTGCTTTCATCAAGAGGACGGTCTTGATATTTTCTTACTGAATGGCGATTGCGAAGTGCTTCAAGTTCTGTCATATTCATTCGTTTTAGGAGACTTTGTCTCGGTTACTTTCTATTCGCTACATTCCGGACAGATTCCCTTAATCATCAAATTGATTGACTTAATCTGGAAATCTGACTGAAGTTCAATGTCCGGCAATGATATGTTGTCAAGGCAATAAAGGGCACCGCATTTCTCGCAGTAGAAATGAGGATGCTGGTCTGTTGCGGTATGATGATGCTCCGCGTGGCAAACCTCATATTTCAAAGAGCGGCTGCCATCTTCAATCACATGTATGATCTCTTTCTCGGAAAATAACTGAAGCACGCGGAAAATACTCCCTTTGTCCATTGGAGCTAAGGCAATTTCAAGATCTGCAAGATTCACAGGATGAGAATTCCTCATCAACTCTTTCAAGATAAGTATTCTGTTTGCAGTCGGCTTAATACCTTTGCCTATCAATATGTTTTCGAAGTCAGCGTGGGTCATACTCATATTTTTCTGCAAAGTTAATAAATTTTTCGTGCTATCTGGTTATAAAGGGTCAAATTTAGAAGAAAAATCAGGTCGGAGACCTGATAATTATGCTAAAACCCCAGACTTCAGTCTGGGGCGACTTGAACCATAGTTCAGTAGCCTCGGAGAGGCGCTTCATGGTGTAGGCTTTTGTACAAACCTCAATTCATAAAACTAAATGTCCTAAATAATAGTCTTTTGAAAATTCTTCTGAAAAATATCGATCTTTATGCAAAAAATAGTATTGACGCGTAAAGAGTTTTTTTTGTAACTTTGCGGTCACAGACCGAAACGCAGGGGCCCGATCAGGGACAATGCGGGAGGGACTGTGAGACATAATGGGAAGCGTTTACATGGCGCTCTTTCTTGACAGTCAGAAACTTTTGACAGTTAGATATACCAAAATCTGCAATCCTCATATGTGATTCTTTGATATTCTATCATGAAAGTGCATTGTATAATAAAAAAGGAGCGACACGTTCTACTGAAGGTGCCGTCCTAAAGAGTGATCGAGTGGGTGTTATCTCAGGGTTTGAGACTTCCAATTTTTGTTGCTTATTGCAACCTGAGTGGCTGGGGTTTGAGACTTATCCTTTTCTAGCACAGATGTGCGTTTTACGTTATCTACAATATACTCACTCAGTTCGCCTAGAGTTGCATCTCCCTTTGATTCCTGAAGTTTCTTGAGCAAGAAATAGGTCATCATGCCATGTTCTTTGGAATCGTAAGTATAGGCCGTTTGGTCGCCCTGCGCAGCTGCAAAAACCACCAAATTTCCAATAGGAGTTTCTTCTTTTATTTTACGCTTTGCACCACGGGCTGCGACTATCATTTCGCCATTCTTCTGCGAGCCACTGAAGCATGCATCTATAAATAGAACAAGTGACTGGGCTTTTGTTTTTCCTAAACTTGAGTATAAATCACTCAGTTTGATTGCAGTAGATGTATCGGTGGGATAACCGTCAACAGGTAGTATATAGCTCTCAGTTGTCTTTTCGTCGTTAATTCCGTGGCCAGAATAGTGAACAATTATTTTCGCATTGCTTCCAGCAGTTCCAGCAAGTTCTTGTATTCGATTCAATGCACGTTTGATTTTGGAAAGTGAACCGTCTTTAATGTGAATGATTTGTCGCTCCGGCACGCCAATTGTCATCAACAGATATTGCTTGAAAACATCACCGTCGTTAAGTGCGAAATTAACATTGTCGGCATCTTCATAGTTTTCGTTCGATATGATCAGAGCAAACGTATTGTCTGCAACCTTCTTAGTCATTGGAATATTGACATCAACATCACTGGCCATCTGACGCGATTTTAGCATAAAGCTATTTGTGTTATCTTCCATATATTCGCTCGACGACTTTTCAGACCCGAATTGAGCCAAGACAAGGTCGTTGTCCGGAATCTGTAACGCTGGCGAAAGAGAGGGGTCAACGCTGAAATCGTAAATTTCTGCAGGAACTCCCGTTTCTAGACGAATTAAAGCGTATTCTCCTTTAATCAAGGTCTCTGCGGGCCATACTTTATAAACCTCATCAGAAATTTTTTCAGTTCTAATAGGAAGTTCTTCCATTTTCGAGTAAGTGCCGGTATAAGCGCCTGTAGAAGCATAAGGAAACTCTCGAGTATTATTTTTGCCACTTAATAGGGGAACTATTTTCCAGGACTTTATTGGAATTGACTTAGGTGTATGGATATAGAAGTAGTTTGCACCTAAGGGCAGAATTAGTTCAGCGTATTTTCCGTCGAGGACAACACTCGTTTTCAGTTTTGCCCCCAGAGCTGCCAAATATGCCTTTCCACTTACCTTTGTCCCCGTAGTAATTGCTCTGGTTACAGGCTCCAACTGCGAATGTGAGTTTAGTACATACACATTTTGAGCCGACATGCACGCTATGCATAATATCATAGCTGTTAAG
>CAMWQF010000413.1 GCA_947176285.1 uncultured Porphyromonadaceae bacterium | reverse complement strand
CTTGCCGATATCGGCAAGTTTTTGGCTAAATTAAGATAGTATTTATTTGATTTCTTGCCGATAGTGATTCACTTCATATCGGAATCAGACTTTTGTGTTGAATTGCAGTCTCGCTTCTGATAACACTTGAAAGCATTAAAATACCATGTTTTGTAAATACATAAGGGATAGTAGTTTATGTTATTTTAAGGGTGATGTCATCACAATTTGTGATGACATATATTCCCATTCATCTTGGGAAAACTGAAACATAAAATCATGAGGGAAACGACTTGGATTTCGTTTCACCGCCTGATTTAAGACTCTTGTCTCTACTCCATACATTTCAGCGAGATCATAGTCAAGCATCGCTTTCTATCCTCTTATCTCATATATCTTTGAGCGGATATTAATTTAGAATACATCCTAGATTCCTAGATATATAACTATTGCGGCTTGTGCTGAAATAGATTAATTTTAGGAGACTCAGATTTTGTCTCAGAGGAGGATAGCCGGTTGGTTGTCATCATATTATTTTTCTTTAATAATTTTTAATATTGAGAACTACGATGTGAACTTGCCGATGCACTTGGGATTTCACGTAATGATATAAAGCCGATGTCCTTTTTAGATGCTGATCAGGGTGCCAGCAATCCTACTAAAGACCAAAACAATTGTCAATCATGTGTTGTATCTTTTGCCGCAAGACGTCGCGGTCTTAATTGTATCGCCAAAGCATATGACAGTTGTAATGCCGCTATGTATAATCTTGGTGAGCAATTTCAGAATGCTTGGATTAATCCCAAAACGGGTAAGATACTTCATCCAACGATTATAAGGGGTAAAAGTGATGATGATGTAATTTCAAAATTGAAGATTCTTTTGTCTAAAGAGGGTGAATATATTCTCGGATTTAATGGTAATGATGGTATTGGACATGTGGTGAATGTCATAACTATAGATGGAAAAATCGTTATTCATGATGAGCAGATAAGCAAAGAGTCAGATAGATACACTACAATTGACTCATTTAGTGATATTGACTATTTTGAAGTTATAAAAATTGATAAGGCTATTTTAAATATAGATGTAGTTAAACATGTTTTAGAGACACTCTAAAACATGTTTCAGTTATAAAATGGGAACAATAAATAAGATATATAATTTGATAACTTAAATTCGATTGGCCATATTACTTATGATTCTTCGAGTCTGAAAATCCTCCAAGACTTCAATATCACCAACTACATTAATCCTTAAGGCGCATGGCAGGCTGCTCCATCTTGGTCGTCCGTTTCTTGTGCAGCTGAAATAGAACCACCCTTGCTTCTCTAGCAGGTTTCACGATATCGAAATTCCAATTTTTGATTGAAAAATCAGTAGCAAGTTTAAGATAATCTTTCTCTCCCATATCTACATCCAAATTTGTATAATCTATTATTAATATAACAATAAAATCATTATATATGTTTTAATTGAAAAGATTAATCAATTCGGAATACTAATGCCGACTTGAAATCAGAAAGATCTGTCGGAAGAGTCACCGACAGTCCGCTATCCGTCTGTACCCATTTCAAAGGACTGTCATACCCGAGAAGAGTGACAGCCTTGACCTCAGGTGCCTCTTTAGCACCGCTCGCAATCGATTTGATCAGTAAGTCTGTTCCACCTTCGGGCACAGTCATGCAGAACGCATAGAGACTCCCGTTTTTCCCTTGGGTAAAACGGAAATCCTCCGGAGAGAACTGGAACTCAGCATGATTTTTACCAAGCTTTCCTCCGGGTAGTTTACGCAGCTTTCCATCCTTCTCTACGCCCTCTCCTAATTTATGCCATGCCCGACTACCATAGACAGCCTCACCGTTCCGAGACATCCAGTCTCCCACTTCCTCAAGCATCCTGACACATTCCGGTTCGATGCTTCCATCTGGAAGAAGACAAATGTTCAAAACAGCATTACCATCTCGCGCAATAGCCTCGATGACATACTTGATCATCATCCCTGAATCGTATGTAAAACCGGGCGCATAAAACCAGTCACCGACCGGGGCCTCCCTAATCCAGGGCTGAGATGAATTGATGGTGTCTGGAAAGTCAAATTCAGCGGTGTTGACAGCACCGTTGGTCGGCCTTCGGAACTTAATGATACTAAAACCATCTACCTTACCTCGGTTCTTAAGCATCTTATTGTAGTAGTCTGCCATGACGTGCGGCATGGCGTTAGATTTGAAGCCGGTACCGGTTCCATCACCCGTAAACGGACCCTGCACTGTGCCATCTGTATATATGAAATCAGGATCATAGTTCTCAGTAACGTCCATGATGCGCTGTGCCCACTGCTTCGCATACCATTTCGCATAGTCGAGGTGATTGGTGAATATTCCTGCCTTAGGAGGAGTCCAGCCGGTATGGGCGTTTTTATCCACAGATTCATACTCTCTTAGGTCTATGCCATATAGCAAGCGTGGATCATAACCTTCCCACCACTGGCCTTTACCGTCTTTCAAGGTAAGATTGCCATCGTATGGCACTCCTGCAAATTCTCCTTCCGAATCAGCGCCGAACGCTGTCTGCCACCACCACCATGTATATTCATGATGGAATGTCACTCCATAGCGCA
>CAMWQF010000412.1 GCA_947176285.1 uncultured Porphyromonadaceae bacterium | reverse complement strand
AGATAGATCCCGATAAACTTGACACCCTTTATGACAACGAAATAAAGTCGCGCACACCGCGCACAAGTTTCTACAACTGCCTGAAGAATTCTGCAAAGCAGTTCTATCTTAAGAACAAAAGCGGAATGTATATAATGGCAGGATTCCCTTGGTATAATGTGCGTGCGCGTGATGAACTCATGGCTCTTCCGGGATGTACACTTGCCATTGACCATAAGGATGACTACATCCAGATAATGTCTACTTTCCTAAAGGCGCTTGACAAATACATAGAGAAAGGAGAGAAAGACCGCACCATCCATGAGATTGATCTTCCGGATATTCCACTTTGGACCATCTGGGCGATTCAGCAATATCGTCGCGCTACAGACACTCGTGCTTGCCGGGAACTTTACGGAGAAGTAGTGAAAAAACTTGTGGATGACATACGCAATGAGAAAATCCGCAATCTGCATCTCAATCCCAACGGACTTTTGACAAGCAATGGCACTGATACTCCGGTGACATGGCTCTCCGCTTCCATCAATGGAAAGCCGATTATTCCGCGAACAGGATATATCGTAGAATTCAATGCCCTTTGGTATAATGCAATCAGATTCCTGATTTCTCTTTACGAGGGAGAGGAGAATATGACTGAATATCTCAACGAATTAGAAAGCCTTGCGCAGAAAGTGAAAGTAAGCTTTGTTGAGACTTTCCTAAACGACTACGGATATCTCTACGATTATGTCAACGGCACTTATGCCGACGTTGAAGTCCGTCCGAATATGGTGATTGCCATAGGTCTGGAATATTCACCGCTTGACCGTCGCCAGCGCCGTAAAGTGCTTGACCTTGCCACCCGAGAGCTTCTGACTCCAAAAGGACTTCGATCGCTGAGCCCGAAAAGCTATGCTTACCGTCCGAATTATGTCGGAGGTCCTGTAGAGCGTGAATACGCAGTGCATCAGGGTCCGGTACGTCCATGGCTGTTCGGATTCTATGCCGATGCATATATTAAGGTGTTTGGCGTCAGCGGACTTGGCTTCATCGAGCGTAAGCTGATAGGATACGAAGATGATATGTCGGAAAATTGCATCGGTTCGCTTAGCGAGATGTATGACGGCAATCCTCCGTTTGCCGGGCGTGGAGCAGTCTCCACAGCCAAGAATGTGGGAGAAATCCTCCGCACCATCAAGAATGTGAAAGAACTTAATAAATTACAGAACTACGATAATTAACCAAATATGAAAGCATTAATGTTCGGGTGGGAATTTCCACCGCATATTCTTGGCGGTCTGGGCACAGCCTCCTATGGACTCACCAAGGGGATGCACGCCTGCGGAGACATGGACATCACATTTGTGATTCCAAAACCGTGGGGCGACGAAGAAAAAGGCTTTGCCCGCATCATCGGTGCCAACTGCACCCCGGTGGCTTGGCGTGATGTAAGCTGGGACTACGTGGAAAGCCGAATTGGAAAGGTGATGAATCCTCAGCTCTATTATGACCTGCGCGACCACATCTACGCCGACTTCAACTATATGAAGCTCAACGACCTCGGTTGCATTGAGTTTTCAGGACGCTATCCCGACAACCTGATTGAGGAAATCAACAATTATTCTATCGTTGCCGGAGTGATTGCACGCACTGTGGAATGCGACATAATCCATGCTCACGACTGGCTCACATATCCGGCAGGAATCCACGCTAAAAACGTGACCGGCAAACCGCTCGTGATCCACGTGCATGCTACAGACTACGACCGCTCCCGCGGCAATGTCAACCCTACGGTATTCGCCATCGAGAAAGACGGAATGGAGAATGCCGACCACATCATGTGTGTATCTGAGTTGACTCGTCGCACAGTAATTGAAAAATATGGCATCAATCCGGCTAAAGTTTCAACTGTGCACAATGCTGTGATTCCTCTCGACAAGGAATACCTTGACATCAAGCGTCGCACTGAAGGAGAAAAGGTTGTCACTTTCTTAGGACGCATCACTATGCAAAAGGGTCCGGAATACTTCGTGGAGGCTGCAGTGAAAGTACTTCAGAAAGACAAGAACGTACGTTTTGTGATGGCTGGAAGCGGCGACATGATGGATGCTATGATCAAACTCGTGGCAAAACGTGGCATAGCAGACCGTTTCCATTTCACCGGATTCCTTCGCGGCAAGGAAGTGTATGAAATGCTTCGTGATTCCGACGTATACATCATGCCCTCTGTATCAGAGCCTTTTGGCATCTCGCCGCTTGAGGCCATGGAAATGGGCGTGCCAAGTATCATTTCAAAGCAATCGGGATGCGCTGAGATCCTCACAAATGTGATCAAGACCGACTATTGGGACATCGATGCTATGGCTGATGCTATCCACAGCATACTACATTATCCTGCCATGTATCACACACTTCGCGATAAGGGAATTGAGGAAATACATGGCATAACTTGGGAGAAAGTTGGCAAGAAAGTGATCGGAATCTATAAGGACGTAATCGCCGCAAGAAATCATTAATTCTCTTAAACTTCTTAAACACCCTAAACTTTATAAACCACCTAAAACAAAGAAGTTATGAAAAACGTTTGTTTTTATCTCAACATACATCAGCCTTATCGTCTTAAAAG
>CAMWQF010000411.1 GCA_947176285.1 uncultured Porphyromonadaceae bacterium | reverse complement strand
TATGCCACTCTATACAAGAACCTCATCCTCCCGAAATGGTTCCCGAAATTGCGCGCCACTACCTTCGCGCTTCATACCCAGTTGAAGGACATGAGCGACGATCAATTGGCTGAGGTGTTCCGCACCACTCCGGGCAAGATGTCGCTGCATCAGTTCTGCCGCGTAGCAAGGCTCTATCCCGCCGACAGCGACGAGTTCAACGAGGTCGTGCTGACCGCGCTCGCCAAGTACCCCGGCGAACCGATAGCCGTCACCAACGCGGCTGTTGCAGCGATAGCGAGAGGCGAGTATGAGAGAGCAAGGGCATTGCTCGACACGGTGGAGCAGACCGACTCTATCTTCAACCTCCGAGGCTTGATGGCAGAATCGGAAAGGAACTACCCAGAGGCAGCCCGCTACTACGACCTTGCCGGCGACCACGACAAGGCAGAGCAGATGCGCGCCAAAGCAAAATAATTGAGAATTGAGAATCAGTCCGACCCCTTATCTCCCCTTAAGGGGGTCGGGGGGCTTACCATAAAATTAAAAAATAATCATAATACAAACCAAAAAAACAAAATGAGTATGAAACTAAACAAATGGCTCTACGGAGCAGCAGCCCTCGCTATGCTCGCGGCTTGCTCCGACAAGGACATCGCCCCCAATGGCGGCGGTGATGAGGGAATCTCTGGAAATGGAGAAGCTATGGACGGTTATCTTGCAGTGCAAATCAATCTTCCTCAGGAAACTGGCACTCGTGCTCCTAACGATGTATTCGATGACGGTACTGCGAACGAGTATCAGGTCGATAATGCTATGATAATTGTTTTCAAGGGTGCAGATGAAAAGACTGCTAAATTCTATAAGGCTCAGGATCTTAAGAAACCTTTCTTCACTAATATGCCTGAAAATGACGGTATCACCTCATCTTATCAGGCAGCTATTCAGGTGTCTAAGACAGCTGGCGACACGGATTCTTTCTGGGGTCTTGTAATTCTCAACAGAAATACTGATACTACTGATGTAGGTGTTGCCGAAGAGGAGGAAGGTCCTAATTCTGTCATGATTGCCGGACAATCTTTCTCGACTGACTCTAAATTCGAAGACATTCTTAAAGCTATGACAAGTAATTCTTTCCTTACAGTAACCGGAACTAACAATGATACGAAGGAGTATTCGAATTTCTTCATGACAAACGCTCCGTTGTCTGAAAATCGTGGCGGTACTGATAATCCGGGTACTGGAAAAACTGCTGATGGAAAAAATACTATCCATTACCTCGTGAATTTAGGTAAAGATACATATCCTACAATTGATGAGGCAAAGAAAAATATCACGACCTGTATTTATGTCGAACGTGCTGTTGCAAAGGTAACATGTAGTCAGGGAGAGGATCCTTTCAAATTGGAGTTTTATGATGGGAATGGCAATAAAATAAATGATCTTAAGGTCGATGCCACTATAAGATATGCTCTCACCAATACCAATAAGAAAAGTTATGTCATTCGCAATGTAGAGTTTACAGACCAGCATTTTGCTTGGAATTTGTTTAACGTTAATAAATATAGGATGGTTGGTGAACTTGCTATGGACAAACTGAAGATTCCTTATCATGACAAGGAGCAGAACTTTTTCAGGACATACTGGTGTATAGATCCTAACTATGGTTCTGCTATGAAAAAAGACGAAAAAAATATGATAAGTAAGGCGGAAGAGTTCACAAGCATAAGTCAACCACTTTATTGCAAGGAAAATACATTCACAGTGGAGCATCAGAATTACGCTAATACTACTCTTGCGGTCTTCCAGGTGGATTACGTGATACGCGATAAGGATGGTAATACTTATGGAGATGGAAATCTTTATACCAAGGATGGGGATAATACTAAGATTTATGCATCTGCGCAAACGGCAGCAGCTGAGGAGATCACTCGTATTAAGAATGATAAGGATATACTTGATGCCTTGCTTGCCGCTGAAAAGGCGTCTGGTGTAACCGGAACCATAGAAAACGCTACCCAATATCTCGAGATCACCTTTAAAACTGTGAATAATATGCTTTTGATAAACACAATAGGTCTTAATGAAGCTGCCGGAGCATTTAATACAAACGGTGTAAAGGAATTTAATAAATATATGGGAGATGGAACCGTTGATAGTTCTAAGATGGCTGAGCTTATCAAATCTGTAAATGCCATGAACGATATAACTCAGTATACCGGAGGTATAAGTTATTACACTATCCCAATCATGCATTTCGGTGAAACATATTGTCCGTGGGATGATAAGATTGTTGGTACCACAACACAGGATGTGTACAATAACAAGGAGCCATTTGATTTTGCAGGAGCGGAGAATAATGAACATGCAATTAAATACCTCGGTCGTTACGGTATGGTCCGCAATAACTGGTATGATTTGAACATTACAGAAATCAAGGCATTGGATTCTCCGACAGTTCCAGATAATGATATCAATCTTTCTGATGACAACAACGAGGAAAAGAAATATATTGGTGTAGAAATCCATGTCCTTTCTTGGGCTAAGCGTACTCAGGGCGTGAAGTTCTAATTATCTAAGTCTGAAAAATTATTATAGTTATCAATAGAAGTGCGGAGGGGCTTGCCCTCCAGGGC
>CAMWQF010000410.1 GCA_947176285.1 uncultured Porphyromonadaceae bacterium | reverse complement strand
CTCAATTCTCAATTCTCAATTCTCAATTAAGAATCAGTTCTTCCGATTCTCCACATCATCATTATCAATGGATTTATTAGTTTTCTTCACAGAAGCATTAAGCGATCCGAACCTGTAACTTACGGAAATACTGAAATTATTTGCATTGTTGTAATTATAATATCTATTGTAGCCGGTATATCCTGAGTTCAAAGGACTTGAATCATAAATGCGAACTTCACGCCCAAATGGATTCCTAATGCTCAGAGAAACATTAAGCCTCTTTTCCTTTAGGAATGATTTCTGAATATCAAGTCCATAATTCAATTGATCAGCTAATGAAGAATTGTCAATGCTGTAGAGATCGGGTGTAGACCGATATATGTTGATATATCCTGTGATCGCAAGATCCCATGGAAGTTGCTGGCGTACTCTAAAATATACATATCCTCCCCATCCTGAGGTTTTGATATTGAGTGATGGATTAGACTTGTTGGCATAGTTGAGGTTGCCGTTTACCATAAAAGATGTCTTGCTCCATGGAGTATAATTCATCCATAGGGCTATGTTAAACCATTTGTTATGCCCTGAATTGGCATATCCCGACTTAATGACGTCGTTCGGAAGCATTTCCATGACAGAGATTACGGCATTGTTCATGAAACTATATGATGTGCCGAAGTCAAGACTAAATTTGCGCCCTATAAAATTATAGTTTAGGTTAAGCGACTGATGTCGGGAGGATCCCAAATCAGGATTACCTGAAGAAATGGATGTCGGAGTCTCTACCACAGCCGGATTCAACTGGCTGATTCCCGGTCGGTTGATGCGTGTGGAATATGATAGTTTCAACGTATTGGCATCATTGATGTCATAAGAAATGGCGGCATTTGGCACCCAGTCGTTTAGATTGCTGCTGAAAGGATCATTGCTCCCATCTCGATATTTGGCAGAAAGGTGAGAATACTCATATCGGATGCCTGCTCGGGCGCCTATCTTTTTCCATTTCAGACGATAGTCAAAATATAGAGCAAACACTTGAGTATTGTGTATGAAATCGGAATGAAGTTGCTTATAGTTGAAATAGTCCTGGTCGTTAATGGAATGGTTGTTGCGGTTGATGTATTTCATTCCTACATCAAACTTGTTGATATCGTTGATAGGCCGCGTCCAGTCAAATTGCCCGGTATGTTCGATAAAGTCAAGGGTGAAATCGTTGGATGTGCCTGTGTAAGGAACCGGCATTTGAAATTCATCCTCATATTCTGAAATGGTATGCTGTTTCTGATTCGTAGAAGACACTCTGTAAGACAAAGTCAAAGACTCTCCCTTCTTGCGCGTAGATCTCTGATAATTGAAGTTTCCATCGATATCGAAATATCGGTTAGGGTCCATCGTGTAATTGGTGTTATATGAGTACAGGAGATCTCCTGTTCCGCTTTTCATAGTGTTAAATGCCCTGGAATCGCTCTTCAAAGAGTAGGTGTATCCATTGAATTCTGCAGTGATCAGGTTTAGCGTATCTAACTCAAGGCTCCCTTCAATTCCGAAATAACCTAAATTCCCATGACTATCGCCGGGACTTTCTGAGCGCAATTCATTTCCGGAATCTTCATATTTTATCAGAGATTCCGATTTTTGGCGTAACTTTCTTTTCGACATGTTGGAATATCCGCCATATGCCGACAGGTTGATCTTATCTATCTGAGTCTGCAGCCATGCGCTCCCTGTTGGATAATCATCATATCTTGAGTAAGAGAGCCTTACATTTCCCATCACTCCTTTTATGACGGTATTCTCCAATGTTACTATATTAAGGATTGCGGTTGTGCCTTCAGCATCTTCACGTGCTCCCGGGTCGGTGATTACCTCTATCTTTTTTATCATTGAGGCAGGCAATGCCTTGAAAATATCCTTTGCATTGCGTGAAAAAGAATTGTTGGGGCGTCCGTTCTTATATACCTTAAAATCCGTAGAGCCTTTTATCTTGATAGTGCCGTCAGGATCTACACTGACAAGGGGCACTTTTTTCAAAATCTCATCAAGTTGTGCGGTCTTTGACTCATCGTCGGCTTGCACATCATAGCCGATGCGGTCAATTTCTTTAGTGACAAGAGGACGCTGGGCTGTCACTGTCACTTCCTGCAGAATGTTGGATTGTTCAGTCAATATGATATTGCCAAGGTCTACAGTAGGATATTCTTCTGTCAAAGCGATGTCTTTATAGAAATCTTTCTTTCCGAATGAAAGGATATTGACCCTGTAGCCACCTTCCTGAGGAAGATTCACACTGAATGTCCCGTCTTCCAAGGCAGTCCCTGTTGCTTTAGGTTTCACTGTATCTGGAAGAAGATATAGTCTTAAAGTGGCGAAACTTTCAGGTTGACCGGTGGAATCGCACACCGAACCTTTGACACTAAGGGTCTTTGCAATTCCCGGAAAGGCAAAAACTACTGCTAAAAGTGATAGCAAGGCCTTGCTGTATTTTGTCATTGTGTTTGGGTATAATATACGTTAAAGTGGAATATTTACCTTAAAGACGTACATACATTCAATAAATTACAACAATCACCCGCTAATTCATCATTTTTAACATCAATTAACCAATTTAAACCCACCACCCCCAAAAATCCAACCC
>CAMWQF010000409.1 GCA_947176285.1 uncultured Porphyromonadaceae bacterium | reverse complement strand
GTACGCTGGCGCGGTGCTTTCTCGACGGGTTCAAGCTCACCGAACAGATTGTAGGTGTATAGACGTGGGTCGGGATTGTTGGAGTAATCGGGCATACCGCTTGTGTCTATCTCCTCATCCTTCAGCGATTGGTCTCCTTTCGAAATCCCAGGAGGAAGATTTTCAACAGGATTTTCTTGTTTAATCTCCGGTTTTACATACGGTTGAAGTTCCGGCTCTGTTGATGAAGCAGGTTTCATGTGATCATCGGACTTAACAGCATCTTGGGTTTTCTGTCCGAGTGAAACCATCTCAACGACTTTCATCTGCTGGTGTAGATCATCTGCCCAATCACAGAGTGCAGTACGTTTACCAGCATTGACGAGCTTCGGCAGATAAGTGTCAAGGGCATGTTTGGGAAAACCTGCAAGTTCAATTGCTCCGGCTTTCCCGTTCATTCGTCTGACGAGGGTTATGTCCAGAATATCGGAAACCACAATCGCGTCGTTGCCGAATGTTTCATAGAAATCGCCTACTTTGAAAAGAAGCAGTGCATCGGGATGTTCTTGCTTCAGTTCCTCATATTGCTTCATAAGCGGAGTCCGGGCAATACCAGATGCCTTGCGTATCTTTGCAGGAGCTTCCTTATTATCATCTTCCTTTGGTTTCTCCTTCTTAGAATCGTCAGAAGAGTTGGCATCAACCGCATTCCTTTTCGTACGTGCTTTCTTTTCTTTGGTGATCTTCTGTTTCGGATCCTCCAACTGTTCGCAGATTGCGACACGCTGACCTGCACGGACAAGCTTGGGCAGATATGTGTCAAGTGCGTTTTGGGGAAATCCCGCCAGTTCTATCCGACTGTCAAGGCCATTTTGTCGACGTGTAAGTGTTATACCCAGAATCTCAGATGCTTTAACTGCGTCCTTACCAAAACATTCATAGAAATCTCCTACCCTGAACAGCAATACAGCATCCGGATGTTTCTTCTTCAGATCCTGATACTGTTTCAAAATAGGACCGTTCTTCAGGTCTATTTTTGGAGGAAGAGTCTTGCCGTTTTCTGACTCAGTAGTCTGCTTCTGTGAGATACGATTGAATACTCCTTCAAGATTCCATATTTCTGACCTCACTGTCCCACGCTGAACCAACCTTCCATAGGGATCCTCGTCATAATATGGCTCGTCAGCGCCCCAGTCCATAAATGCGCCGTCAAGGTGTCTGCATATTTCCCTTGTGACAATATCCTGAATATTGTTTGTGTTAGCCACAACTTCCCCCGCATCCCTTGCAGTAGTAAGCGTGAACCTATCAAGAGTTCTGGGAGAGAACACCTCAATTCTGTCCTTGTCAATCTCCACATCATAGTCTCCATAGCGATCAACATGTACTGTCAGTTTTTCAACAGGGTCTTCCTTTACGGATGGAATCGTTGTATTTACAGGCTTTATCGAATCGTTCTTTTGAGGTTTGATTGTGTTGGAATCATACAAATCCATATTGAAACGCATACGCAATGACTCATCAAGTGCGCCACGGAGGTCATGGGCAATACCATTGACACCATCCTTATGGGTGTAGATAATTGCCGGCTTACCATATTGGTCTGTGCCTACCTTCGCATCTGTGCATATCACATTCTGCGGAAACGCCTGAAAGAATTTGTTGCCCGACACTTTTGTCTGACGGTCAACTACGGACTGAATGAATAACTCTTCATCAAATGACAATGCTTTCTTTCCGGTATGCTTCTGCAATATTATGAGATCACTCCCAGCGTCTGTGCCAGCATTATCGGAAAAGGTATTATTCGGCAGACGCAGTGACGCTACGAGGTCAGCACGTCTGACTAACTCCATACGCACGAATGGGGAGGCAGCATTCATCACACCCTGCGACGCGATAAAGGCAACCAAACCTCCCTCACGCACGGAATCCATAGCTTTGAGAAAGAAATAATTGTGGATAGCCTTTGTCGCCTGTCGGTATGCAATCTCCTTGCTCGTGGCATACTTGGGGTCAGCCACTGCAAAATCTCCAAAAGGAATGTTTGAGCAAGCTACGTCGAAATATCCATTGAAATCGTCGTCAATTTTCTCAAAGCCTGTTATTTCTGTAGAAATAGATGGGTGCAACGCCTTCAGTATCTTACCGGTCAAAATATCTTTCTCAAAAGCTAATGCCTCTGTACCGGGATAGTTCTCGTTTTTAAGGAAAGAGTCAATGAAAGCACCTTGACCCGCTGATGGTTCAAGAAATCTCCTTATCTCAATACCATTCCTTTTCAATGAGTCTGCAATAGCATTCACTATAGGAGCCGGAGTATAGAACGCTGAAAGAACAGACGTTTTCAGAGAGTCCATATACTGTGCAAACTCCCTGTCATCCTTAGAGTAGTCATGAATGAGTTGGCGTAATTCCACCGTTGGGACAAAAAGATCAATGTCTGATTTACTCCACTTGGCGGCATCGGCAAGCTCGTTGGCATCGTTGAGAATACATTTCAGCCCTCCGAAACCAGCGTATTTCCGCAAAATCTCACGTTCCTCAGCAGTATGAGCCGTTCGCTTCTCAACACCGAGACGAAGGACGAGTCTTATCGCCTCGATGTTGTCACGCATGGTCTGGAGACGGTTATAAGCCATAGCCG
>CAMWQF010000408.1 GCA_947176285.1 uncultured Porphyromonadaceae bacterium | reverse complement strand
CTCATATAGTGATTTAAAATAATAGTTAAAACTATGAGAGACGCAATGGCTAAGTCATTGTTGTCGCAAGCGAATACTACGACTTAGAGACTAAAGCCGTCTGTGGCGTTTGGAACAAGTCCTGCTCTCCCACAGACCGCTTTGTCAGATTATAAGAGAGGGCTAAACACCGAGTGACTGAATGGCTATGCAGGATGCTCCGCAAGCTACGCTAAACCTGACGCCAATCAGCCTCTCCGTGTTCTTAACGCCCTCTCCGTGCTTTTTCTTTTCAGAGCCGTTGCGTCACTCTCCGTTTAACAGGAGTTCACGGGGCGAGACAATGGTAAGCCGCCTACATACTTAGGCCGCTTACCATAGACTCGCCTTTCCGGGACTCTCAACTTCTTTACTTAAGAATTTCCTGTAACCAATATGTTGTGTTTCGTTTTCAACGGCTCGGACTCTAAGCACCAAAATAAGAATATAATCTCAATCAAGACATATTGATAAAGGAGATCAATTATCGTTTATCCCGATGATGATGATATGGTAATTGTATATGGGTAGGAACTTTCAATGAATCATTATTGGTACTATCTACTGCCTGATGATTGGTTTGGTCTTTTTTCAAATCTTTCAAAGTATTTAGAAGTTCAATCTTTACTCTATCAAGTTCTTCAGAAGAGTTTTTAGCTGAATAAATAGAATACCAAAGAGATCCAATTGCAACAATAACACTTAGAACAATACTGAAAATAGCCCATCTTGTCGAACTCTTAGCAGATTTTTGCGTAGCCTCAATATTCTCTTGCGCTTTTACAAGGGTTTGCTCCGTAGTTGCAAGGCTTTCAAGAGAAACCTCCAGATTACGATTTGATGTATTAAAAGTTCTTTCCAATCTGGACAGGCTTTCTTCAGAATTTCGAAGATTTTCCTCAGCTTTACTTAAAATAGAGTAATTATTGGCAAGCCTAATTTTTGAATCAAAGAAAAGATATAGAACATTAAAGTACTTTACCGAATTCTCAATATTAAAAGCGTGACGTCGGTACTCCTTATCATGGACATCAATGCGATATCTATTATTGTATACCGACCTATAAAGAGTGCTTCCGTATGCATCATACCCCAAAACCATGACATACATCTGTAGAAAGGATTCATAACGTTTACGAATTTCGGCATCACGATGTTCCTTTTCTAACTCAACAGCATGACGCACTACAACCTGCGCCTTCTTGACTAAATTCTGAACTGTTGACTCATATTGCAATAAATACCAGATTAGAGCATCGTTATCACGTTTATGAATATCAATATCCTCGTATGTTATGAAAGGCTTAAGAGAAGAATCACTCTCATCTTCATGAAAGTCATGCTTATGATACAGACTCTTAATCATATGATACACTACTTCCGGGAAAGTGTGCCCATCGAATCCAAATTCGCTATCTTCCAAGAATTTGGATACATATCGGTATTTTACCATCCCATTATGACTGAAATCTAAAAATTCCAATCTTAAGAAATGTTCAAAACCATTAGAATCTCCTTCACATTGCACAAAAATATCAATATCTTTGTTATCTGCTTCGACACGTATTAAAAATTCATCATGAGGATCATCTGATATGTTTACAGTAAGACATCCTTCATGATAAGGCATATCAAACGGCAATGGCAAATGATCGACCTTCGGAATCCACAGAACAACAAAACACTGATCCATATGAAAATTCTAAAAAAATGGACGGAGAAGACTCCATCCATATTTAACTTATAATAGTAACAATTTTAATTATGCAAGATCGAGATCCTGCACATAACTCTTACCTAGATTTGAAATTCTCCAAGTTTTCTTTTTACGAGTGTAACCGCAGATAATAAAACCAACGGATACAAACTCTGAGAGTATTTCATTTCCGACACTATTTTGGAGATCTTTAAAATAACCCCACCCGCTATTATAGATATTCTTTAAAGCGGTTTTACGCTCCTCATTCATAACCATTAATGCCTTATTAATTACACGCTTGCAATAGAAGGCAAAACTATTGCAAGAATGATTAAACTAAACATACTTATTAAGTAATGCCAATAAATGCACTCAAGTTCGCAAATTTAGTAATTTTTATAAAGATTACCAAATATTTTTATATATTTTAATAAAATTTTAATAAAAATCAATATAAAACTTCAAAAACTCCGAGAGGTGCAACGGCTAAGGCATTGTTGTCGCAAGCGAACACTACGACTTAAGGACAAAGCCGTCAGCGGCGTTTGGGACGAGCCCTGCTCTCCCGTTGACCGCTTCGTCAAATTCAAAGAGAGGGTTAAACACCGAGTGGCTGACTGTCTTTGCAGGATGCTTCGCAAGCTACGCTCAACCTGCCGATGATCAGCCTCTCCGTGTTCTTAACGCCCTCTCCGTGCTTTTTCTTTTGGGAGCCGTTGCGCCACTCTCCGTTTGTCAGCAGTCCACGGGGTGAGACAGTGATATGCCGTCTTCATGCTTCGACCACCTATCACATACTCACCTTTCCGGGACTGTCCAACCTTTATTTTTTTAAACTTCAGTAGCCAATATGTTGTGATTCGTTTTCACCGGCGCGGAATCTACGCTCCAATTTATTGCTGTACCATCAACTAAGGAAGCCTTGCTTGCTCGTA
>CAMWQF010000407.1 GCA_947176285.1 uncultured Porphyromonadaceae bacterium | reverse complement strand
ACGCAGACTACCAGCATTCTAACCGGAATCAGACAATTTGCACCAAACGCTAAATATCTGAAGGGTTGTGATCATGTGAAGAATAACAATACGGTCTCAACTTTCGACATGCTTTCAAGCAACGGGCATAAGGGAATTTCCGCTATGTATTGGAACAATCTTGAGAAAGATGGAGAGCCGGTGGCTACTGAAGAGATTAGTTTCCCAATCAATAAAAATACCGGAGGCGCCACTGTATTTGCCCCGGGAGTGAACCTTGAGAATTTCTCCGCCACTTTCAAGACCCAATTTACTCCCGAAGAAAGCGGTGAATACATAATCAACATGACTGCTTCGAGGGGACTAAAAGCACTCAAAGTAGATGGTGAACGAGTTGCCAAGTCTTACGGATCGAATCCTACTAATGACTACGCTTATGCCATACAGGCTGAAAAAGGAAAAACCTATGATATAGAAATAGATTGGGTGAATGACCGTCCCGGAATTGCTGTGCTGAAATTTGACATCGGCAAGAGTGTGAACTATGACATCGACTGCAGCGACTCAGACGTAGTGATATTCGCAGGAGGCATTTCTGCCGCGCTTGAGGGTGAAGAGATGCCGGTGACCGTAGAGGGATTCCGTGGAGGCGACCGCACAAGCATCGAATTGCCGAAAGTGCAACGTGACCTTATAAAGCAACTTAAAGAACAAGGGAAGAAGATAGTATTCGTAAACTGCTCAGGAAGCGCGATGGGTCTGCAACAGGAAGATGAACTATGCGATGCAGTGCTTCAGGCATGGTATCCGGGGGAAGCAGGCGGGCAGGCTGTAGCCGAAACCCTTTTCGGCATATACAACCCGGCAGGACGATTGCCGGTGACCTTCTACACAAGCGATGCACAGCTCCCGGACTTTGAGGATTATGACATGGCTGGTCGCACTTACAGATATATGACCGAAAAACCTCTTTATGCATTTGGTCACGGACTAAGCTACACCACTTTTGACTATGGCACTCCAAGTGCCAAGAAATCGAAAGATGGAAAGAACGTCACATTGAATGTGAGTGTGAAAAATAGCGGAGACCGGGATGGAGAAGAAGTGGTGCAGGTCTACGTCAAGAACCCTAAAGACAGGGAACTGAACAAGACACTTCGAGCTTTCCGCAGAATTAATCTTAAGAAAGGTGAGACTCAAGATGTAACATTTGAACTCGGTCCGGAAGCGTTTGCGTTCTATAATCCCGAGAGCGGGGAAATGGAAGCAGCCGCGGGAGAGTATGAATTGGCTGTGGGAGGAGCGTCGGATGATAATCGGATGATAAGGATTGAGTATTAGAGCCGGAGGCTCAGTATCGGCGCTTAGCGCAGTATTAGAGCCGGAGGCTCAGTATCGGCGCTTAGCGCAGTATTAGAGCCGGAGGCTCAGTATTAGCGACGGGGGCGAGGGATCGGGGTGTCGAGGGGACGGGGGTTGGGAAAACTTGAATTATAATGTTATGGTTAGGATATTGATTTGCATATTGATGATAATGGGAATGACGAGCCCTGCCGTCGCGGAACGCTTTCGGAGCATGAAGGTGATGAAGGAAGGGGATTTCATGGCTGCTCCTGTTATCAGACTCGGGAGCGATGAGCACATTGTCATCAATTTCGATGAATGGAATGAGGATTACAGCGACCTGCAATATCGGCTGGTGCATTGCGGACCTGACTGGAAACCGTCCGGTCTGTTAGAATCGGAATATTTAGATGGCTTCAATATTGCTGATATCGATGATTGGGCTTTCTCGTCGAATACTTTTGTGCATTTCGTTAATTACCGGGTAGTAATACCTAATGAGCAGATAGATCCCCTCCTGTCCGGGAATTATATTATGGAGATTTTCGAACGGGATAATCCTGATGAGACATTGGCAGAAGCAAGGTTTTCTGTGACAGAACATTCTGCAGACGTGAAAGGGAGCGTGTCAGCCAGAACAGACCGAGGATTAAATACAGAATGGCAACAGGTGGAATTGGCCATTGTGCCGACAGACGTTACCATCGATGATCCATACTCAATGTTAAGGGTAGACATTACTCAGAATAATGCTCCATATACTACAAAGACTTTGCGAACTCCATCACGCATTGAAGGTAAGGATATCATATATACTCATCAACCTGAATTGATCTTCAAAGCCGGAAATGAATTTAGGAGGTTTGAGACCGTTAGGGTCAATTACAATGACATGAAGGTTGACTCCATGCGATTTTTAAGCCAAAACTATCATGCTTGGTTGACTCCGGACAGGGAACGGGCATCGAAAGAATATAGTTACGATCAGACCCAGCAAGGACGATTCCTTGTGAGGGAATATAATTCCACAGATTCCGACTTAGGAGCCGACTATGTGACAGTTCACTTCAGATTAGAAACACCTGAAGTTGTGAATAGCGACGTGTATGTGGAAGGTGAATTCAACGGATTCCGACATGAGAATGCTTATCGGATGCATTATGATTACAATGAGGGTGCTTATCTCTTGGAACTCCCTTTGAAACAAGGAAGTTATAATTATCGATATGTCGGAGTGCCACGAAGTGGGAATCAAAAACCAGATCCAAGCGTGATAGAGGGAAATAAGTTTGAGACCCGTAACGAATATCGCATACAAGTTTGGTATCGCCCAATTGGAGGGAGATATGATCGGCTATTAGGGGATGAAATAATT
>CAMWQF010000406.1 GCA_947176285.1 uncultured Porphyromonadaceae bacterium | reverse complement strand
CCGTCATTGATGGTGAAAGAAGTTGACATTGATCCGGAGATTTTCGAGCGATCGAGGAGCACCTTGATTACGCTATTGCCGCCAGCAGCTACAGAACCGGACATCTGAGATAGAGAGATTGCATTTTCAGTAATCCCTGTTGCGGTCCATGAGAGGGTTGCAGTGCCGGTGTTGCGGATAGTTATTGATTTCTCTGTGTCTGTGGTTCCAAAATCAATTGATTTCGGATCAATTGTCATCTCAGACTTCGCATTGCTGGGAGCACAGGAGATAGTGAGGGGATATGAATTACCAAATGCATGGAGATTCACAACTGTCGACTTAGGCTCTGAAAGGAAGTTCCTATCAACAGTAAAGACGATGCTCTGGGTGCGTCCTGCCTGAATAGAACCTGCTTTCTCCGAAACGGAAAGCCATGGATTGTTGCCAAGGTTGAGCGACCATTCCGCAGTCGAGTTTCCGTTGTTTTTAATTGTCACGCTAAGGTCGGAAAGATTGGTGCTGAAATTAAGAGATGAGGGATTGAACTCAATTTCCGCTTTCTTTTCAGTAGCTTTCATCTGCACATTTACAGCAGATGATTTCCCTGCGACTACACTCGCGTTTTTTTGTTCGGTGATGTACCCTGATTTTGTGAACACAAGGGTGTAATTTCCGGATTCTACATCTGTGAATGTAAATGTTCCGTTAATGCCTGTTGTAGTGCTTTCTCCCAGCACGGGGATTGTGACGTTGACGCCGGCAATAGGTTCAGTGCCGTCTGTGGCATCTGTGACTAATCCGGATATGGAGCCAGTTGTCACTGTTGGTTCTTCTGTACACGCAGACATCAATGCCAATAGGCAGATAGTCAGTAAATACGTAATACGTTTCATAAATGATTGCAATTGATTAGAATCTTACTATTATAAAGTTGTTTGAAAAATTAAAAATTAAGTGTGAACGCAAGGGCTACATTCTCTCCGTCCCATGTCGGCACGAGCGAATAATTGTAACTCTTGCCTTTAGATACTATTACTCTGGGGCGTCCCGGAGCGACTGCGGCATCAATGAGGTTGTATACATATAGGCCGGCACCAACTCCAAGCGCCACGTTGCGGACGTTTTTCCAAGTAGTGGCTTTATTATTGTAGAAATCATGGAACTTCGGATATTCCTTCATCTTTTTAATATAAGAAGCACGGAGTGATTCTGCAGTGATTATTCCGGCTCCAACCACTACAGCACTGCCGAGAATTACACTGCCTTTTACAGTGCTTCCCTTATACAACTGTCCGACACCCGGAATAAGGGAATAGAATACCGGTGCTGCACCATAAGAAGTTGTCTTTTTAAAGACATCATTCTGCATTCCGGGTCCGGATTGTGCCGGATCATTCACCGCATAAAGTCGGGTGACAGTGTAATGTCCATTTTTATACTCTGAGTATTCATCAATGACTTTACATGTCACATTTATGCGTTTCCCTTTCTCATTAATATTAATGGTGAATTCGCTGCTTGTTGTCATTCCGGAGTTTCGTTCCTCTGTCTCTGTTCCTGAGATTCTGCTATCCACGATGATGCCACGTTCATGTTCCAATTCTTCAGTCAGATTATAGAACGACATTTGTCGTGCTTCCGCAAGTGTCTTTCCGCTCCCTTCCGCTGACATAATAAAATATCCGGAACTTTTAGGAGTGGGAAGCGATGAAGTCATCCAGCGCGGCTTCATTTTGCTGCTTTTGTCAGCAGCGGATGAATAAGCCACGCTTACGAGTAATCCAATGATTACTATCAATATTCTTCTCATGTCTCAGTATGCGTATTATTTCTGTTCTTTTCTTAGTCTGCGGAACTCTTCAAGTTCTTCACGATAAGATTTGCGGAATTGTTCTTCATTAAATTCCACCTTTGCCCGCTCATCCTCGTTCATAGCGGCAGCTCCGGAGATGGCTTCTGCCTTAGTGGCTGGAATAGAAACGCATACCACACATTCATATGTGCCGTCAGAAAGACGGTAGACATCGGAACATACGATCTTGCAGTTTTCTATCACCATTTCAGACATCATTCCGATGTCTTGCTTGATATCTTCTTCGTTAAGTTTCTTTTCTCCTATTCCCATATCGTTACGATATCCTTTCATTACATTAAGCATTTGAGAGGACATGCGTGAAGTAAGTTCAGCTTTAGCATAGAGAGTCGCTTTTTGGCGAGCAAAATCGCGGGAATTGCTTATGCCTGAGCCATATGCGCGGTATTCGTCAGAGGGTTCGTTGTCGGCTGCAATTTGGCATTCATCGCGATCCTCCTTTTGAACTCGAGTCGGCACGTTTGATGAGTTATCGAATGTCGCTTTCACTTTCTTTTTGGCTGCACAAGAGAAACTTACGCAAGGCAACAGGAATGCTGCAATGATGATGATGAAAATCTTTTTCATGTCGGGTTGGTTTTAATTAATTGGTCTTTTTTGTTGTCATATTTAGTTATCTCTTGCCAAGAGATACCTGATATTTTTGAAACTATTGATAATCACAAACATATTCGAAAATTTGACAATGTATTTTTTAAACATGATCCATAATAAATGTTATAATGACATAAAAAATGACTAAAAACTTTCAAAACTCAGACATTTTTGTTAAATTTGCACCTTATTAGGTATCTCTTGGCAAGAGATTTGGATTTTTGCTAAACATTATCAGTATATCAATATAC
>CAMWQF010000405.1 GCA_947176285.1 uncultured Porphyromonadaceae bacterium | reverse complement strand
TCAAAACAACGTAAGCAAGCATGCTCCGCATGCGCCCCGCCAAGTCAAAGCAAACATAGACAAGGCAAAACAACGTAATCAAGCATGCTCCGCATGCGCCCCGCCAAGTCAAAAGCAATCATAAAATAGAATTACATTAAATTTAAAATATGAATAGCATCTCGAAACTCATCTTGACCCTATCCCTGACTGCTGCTCCATTCAGTATGCCGGCTCAGTCGGTCTTGTACTCCAATGAATTCCCCTTGCAAGATGTCAAACTTCTCGACAGCCGCTTCAAGGACGCTATGAACCTTAACGTAGAAACCCTCCTCAGTTACGATACTGACCGTCTCCTTGCTCCATATTTCAAGGAAGCAGGTCTGCAGCCGAAAGGGGAGGACTTTACAAACTGGGCTGGACTTGACGGACACGTGGGTGGCCACTACATCTCGGCTCTTGCAATCCACTATGCAGCCACAGGCGATCAGCGTCTCAAGGAGCGTCTTGATTACATCCTCTCACAGCTCGCCCTGTGTGCCGCAGCAAGAAATGACGGCTATATCGGGGGCGTACCCAATGGCGATGTCTTGTGGGAAGAGATAAGGAAAGGAAACGGAGGAAAGGTTTGGGACTACTGGGTGCCTTGGTACAATGTTCACAAAATGTATGCCGGGCTTCGTGATGCCTGGGTATACACGGGGTCAAAACCTGCTCTCAATCTCTTTCTCAATCTTTGTGATTGGGGCTCAGACCTGATTTCAAATCTCTCCGACCAGCAGATGGAAGGGATGCTCGGGAATGAATTCGGCGGTATGAATGAGGTTTTTGCCGATGCATATGCTATAACTGGCAATGAGAAATACCTTAACACTGCAAAGCGCTTTACTCACCATGCACTCTACGATAATCTCCATAAAGGTGTTGATCGCCTTGATAATATGCATGCCAACACTCAGGTGCCAAAGGTGGTAGGCTATCAGCGTGTGTCAGAAGTTTCCGGTGACGAGGAATATCATAAGACTGCTGATTTCTTTTGGGATACTGTTGTCAATAATCGTTCTCTATCTTTTGGTGGCAACAGCCGCCGCGAGCATTTTGCTTCGGCTGCCGATGCCAAAAGTTATGTCGACGACCGCGAAGGTCCGGAATCTTGCAACACCAACAATATGATGAAGTTGACCGAGGGCTTGTTCCGCATGAATCCGGATGCAAAGTATGCTGATTTCTATGAGCGTGCAGTCTACAATCATATTCTCTCCACCCAGCATCCGGAGCATGGCGGTTATGTCTACTTCACTCCGGCTCGTCCCGGTCACTACCGCGTATACTCTCAGCCAAACAGCGCTATGTGGTGCTGTGTTGGTACAGGCATGGAGAATCATGGCAAGTATGGCCAGTTCATTTATACTCATGAGGGCGACTCCCTTTGGGTGAATCTATTTATCCCTTCAGAACTCAATTGGAAAGATAAGGGAATCAAACTTACCCAAACCAATAATTTCCCTCAAGAAGAGGCTACCAAGATAGTGGTGGATGTCGAAAATCCAAGCACATTCACTCTTAACCTTCGTCATCCGGGTTGGTGTGATAATCCTGTCGTGAAAATTAATGGGAAGAAGGTAAATGTAAAGTCTAATCCTTCATCTTACATTGCTCTCAACAGGGAATGGAAGAATGGCGATGTGGTTGAGATGTCTTTGCCGATGCATGTTGAAGTGGAAGAACTTAAATATCTTCCTAACTACGTCAGTGTAGTGAGAGGTCCGATAGTTCTTGCCGCTCGTCTTCAATCAGATGTCCCGATGCCGGGTTTGGTAGCCGGAGATCATCGTTGGGGACACATCGCTGGCGGCCCTCTCGTGTCAGTATTTGATACCCCTCTGCTTATTGGAAATCGTAAGGATCTCGTGAAGAAACTAAATGCTCTAAAGCCTGACAATGAAGGAGGACTAACGTTCACTACAAACGGTATTTTCGAGAATGGAGGCAAGAGTGTAGTCCTTGAGCCTTTTAATGGCATACATGATTCTCGCTATACTCTCTATTTCCTTTCGATGTCGCCAAAGGAATATGCAGCCTACCAGCAGGATGCTCGTAAAGACGAAGAGATGAAACTGGCTCTGGATGCCCGCACTGTGGATGCTGTCAATACAGGCGAACAGCAGCCGGAAGCAGACCACCAGATGAAGTCGGAAAGATCTTCAAGCGGAAACTTCAACGGCGAGCCTTGGCGCGATGCTTCAAACGGTGGATATTTTTCTTATATCATGAATACCGGCGATCGTGAAGATTTGACTCTTCGTGTAAGATACTGGGGCAACGAAAATGGAATAGGCAATATGTCTATTCTAATAGATGAAACTCCCCTCGCTTCTGTAGATAATGTAGGGAAGTGGAATAAGAACGGTTTTGTAGACGAGGAATATGCTATTCCTGCCGATCTTGTAAAAGGAAAGAAAACAGTCAATGTCAAGTTCAAGACCGATAAGGACAAAGCATCCGGTGGCATATATCACGTACGCCTCCTCCATCCCTAAACTCCTCCTCCAAACATCAAGCAACGTAATCAAGCATGCTCCGCATGCGCCCTGCCAAGTCAAAGCAAACATAGACAAAGCAAAACAACGTAATCAAGCATGCTCCGCATGCGCCCCGCAAAATCAAAAGCAAACTAAAAATAGCCGATGCTCCCAAAAGCATCGGCTATTTATGCTCAATTCTCAATTCTCAATTCTCAATT
>CAMWQF010000404.1 GCA_947176285.1 uncultured Porphyromonadaceae bacterium | reverse complement strand
GTTTATACGTTTCTCAATCTCAGATTTCGGCAATCGGACATTTATGGCGACCAATTCTCTTAGTTTAGCGGATGCTTGTTGAGATGAAATAACATTATTTGCAACAAGTTCGTCAAAAATAAAGAGAATTCCTCTTACCGATACATTATTTGCCTCGGCATATCTACGGAGTTGCCTGTCACCTGTGAGCAATGTGGCGGCGTGTTTCCGAGCATAATAGCATACTGAACAATCAGGGATAGAAATATTGCCGGGTACAGAGGAATGTTCTGTTATTATCTCTCCAAGTTCTTCCGCATCAAAACTTTCTATCCTGATTTTGTTTTCTGTTGCAAGTGCCGATAATGCTTCAGACTGTTCAGGATCTGTAATTTCCGCTATGACGAAATCAACAGTACGGACATCGTATGGAAGTTCACACAACACCTCGAGTAATCCTATTGAGTGAAGGTCAATTAAGATATTTGTGTCATTGACAATTATCTCCATTGAATCAGACTAATTGAAGATTAGACTTTATTTTGTCTACCGAAGTATTGAGCAATACGGCTGCTTTTGAGAACGTTATGGTTTCATCTGCCAATGCACGGTACACCATACGAGCGAAACGACCGGACCGCTCCAGTTCTATACGAGATTTTTCAACCAATGTACGGAAATCTGGCATAGTGCTTTTCTTTTTCTGAAAACCATAATATCTACGGTTGGTTATCACTCTGTTTTCACGCAAGGATAGCATTATGTCATCAACGGATATGCCGAACTGTCGTTGAATGTCAGTAAGTTCGGATAAAGAGATGTCATGCCGATTTTTACCCATCTTTGCGGTCAGCACATTCGATGGCAGCAGCATCTCGGATGCAAAGATATTGCAGATGGCTTCAACAGTTTTCGCTGGCAAACCTTTCGGGGTTACGAGCAACAGGTGTCCCAATTCATGAAGAGCAGTATATCGTTTGCGCTCAGTAGTGAAATTGCCGTTGACTACGATAAGGGGTATCTTTCCGTTAGCGTATCCGCTTAATCCATCAAAATCATTGTTCTCTGACAGTTCAATGACCTTGATTCCGTTGTCCTCCAGCACTTCTATCACATTTGATATGCCGTCATTTCCTAATCCTAAAAGACAGCGTATCTCACCGGCGAAAGTCTTAGCCTCCGCAATGTTTCCGACCTCCTTACGAGGTAGAGTAAATCTTATTGAAGATTCTGACAACTGTTCTATCTCCAGATACCGCTCCAGTTCTTCCCTTACACGCTCTTTGATAGCAACAGTCATTTTCTCTGTAAATCCAAGTTTCTTCCTGAACTCAACTCTGTCAACTTCAACAGTAAAGGGACGAAAGAAATAATCGATCTTTACGCCCAAGACATCGGCAAGTGCAATCAGCACACGACTGTCAGGCTTCATCAACCCTTTCTCATATTTATTTATAGCCTGTCGAGTTATGGACGAACTAAGGGATCGTGAGAGTTTTTCCATAGATAGACCTCTCATAAGTCTTGCCTGTCTGAGCCGAAGAGGGAAAATATCGGTGGTGCTATTATTCATATCAATTCTGTTTGGTTGACAAAGATAATATATTTTTTTTAATTGTCAACTATCGAAGACTAAAAATTTGGTGGAATACATTAAAAAAATACTTCTGACATAGTAACATTGCTTTTAGTTATTTTATTCTTATGTCAACTTTCTCGTAGCATAGAACTGTAAGGATCTCTGTCTATTTCCGGTTTTGTGTATTCTGTTTTCTTACCGAATTCAAATAGATAAGAAAGGGAGAAACTGCCGTATTTGTAGTTCTGGCGGCTAAGTATACTACTTTCAATTGAATAAAACGGTGAAGATACACTTGATTCTATACGGCGCTTCCCAAATGGTGAGCAAGTTGAAACCGAGGCTATCAAGTTCCTATGAGAATAAGAAACGGTGAAACTGTAGTTGAAAGGGGATTTAATCCTTGTCAAAGAGTATCTGTTTAGTGTGTTTGAGGCAAGATTTATGCCGGAACTTAACTGAAACTTCCCGACATACCATTGAAGCGCACAGTTTCCGGTAAGATTGGTATTATGAGGAGTTTCAAATGCTCTGACCTTAGCGTAAGACCATCTGACGTCTGCTGTCAGCGCAAGTTTCGCGCTTGGCTGCCATGTAGCACCGACAATAGCCGATGCTTCCTGATTTGAACCAGTTGTTTCAAAAGTCTGAATTATAGCGCAATCACCCTGTTTATATACATAAGTCAATGGATTTTTCAAAAACTGATATCTCAACATTGCAGTAAAGTTAAACTTTCTGACAGGGAGAGAATAATATACATATGTATCTATGTCATAAGATTTCTTTAAATCAGGATTGCCCTTTCTAATTAAAAAGGGATTTATCTGAATCTCGGCTTTGTTTATGGTATTGGCATCGGTATTTGAGTTTGCGAGCATGAACGACCATAGCAGCATGCCTCGATTAATATTTCTGTTAAACCTGACATTTAGGCGAGGATTCCAGGTATTGAACTTAGAAGAACCTCTGAGACTATACTGATACCAGTCTACACCTATACGGGCATACAATGCCATTTTGTCGTTAAACGGAATGTTATAACTCAAAAAAGCCAAAGCCTCGTTTTTCCACAGGTTTTCTGTAGAACTGTAATGTCCTTCGTAATGTGAATTATATACATCATAATAGTTAGATAAATGAGTAGTGAGTTTGCCTATTTTCGTATT
>CAMWQF010000403.1 GCA_947176285.1 uncultured Porphyromonadaceae bacterium | reverse complement strand
TTGTTATGGTGTACTCATGGTGTACTAATTAGTTGGATAAATCAAAAACGGCATATCATATTTAGCATAATTTAACAGTGCTTTATTTTATTTAATTCTAACGATTTCGATTTGTTTGTCGAAGATTTTAGACTCTGAATAGCGGTATATTGAAGAAAATTTTGTATATTTGCCATTGGAAAGGGTTCGACCTTTCCATGACATTTTGAAAAAATAAGAAGCGTTATGCTCATCTTGTAAACTGAAAACGTAGGAAATTTTCAAAAGATGCAAGAGATGGCATAGTGGTTCTCACGCTTATAGCGTGGGTCACTATTGTTACATCTGCATCAAGGGTTTCCTACGACCATCAGTTTAGACGTGGCATAGTTGGCTCACGTTTTCTTATTATAAATAACACGGTTCAGAGCCTGCCGTAAAACATTTCGATTTATGAAAAAAATATATCTTTACTTCATATTGTCGTTCCTTAGTTGCTCTGCTTATGCCGAATCTATAAGCACACCCAACAAGGAACAGATAAGTGCAGATGTAAGACTTAGGGTTAAGGGCAATTCAAATCAGGTCACGAAAGAAGTTGTTTATAAGGATATAACTCTATCTGCTCCCGGCACATTGGCTTCCGCTCTCGGTGATGAAATCAATGACATTGATTCGCTTGTAGTGCGAGGACCAATCAATGCAACGGATTTTCGTACTATATGGAGCAGCAGTTTCTACGGAGGTTTGACTGTTGCTAACCTTGAATATGCAAACATTCAAGATAATAAACTTCCAAAGAATGCTTTTTGGTATCAATCGGAACAATTTGCGCCCGGCTCTGAGTATGTCGATTGTATTCTACTTCGCAGAATTATTCTTCCCGAAGGATTGGCAAAAATTGGTGAAGGTGCTTTTGCTTACGCCATAAATCTTGAAGATATAAACTTTCCGTCGTCTTTAAGGACTATCAAGCGAAGATGCTTCACCGACTGCATTAGTCTTAATGTAAATCCTCTTATTATTCCTGAGGGAGTGGAAGAAATCGAATATATGTCATTCGCTAACTGCAAATCCTTAACCGGTAATATCATATTGCCCAAAACCCTGAAAAAAATCAATGCTGGTGCATTCTTTCAATCAAAGATTACTGAATGTAGTTTTCCCGAGGGGCTGGAAGAGATTGGCGATGCTGCATTCTATGCAACTTGTCTGAAAGAGGCGATATTGCCTAATTCATGTCAATCTCTTCCCGGAAGCGATCATTTTGCGTTAAATTATGAACTCGAAAAAGTTAGCCTTCCTGAGGGATTAAAAGAAATTCCGGAAAGTTTTGTTGATAACTGCATTAAACTGACGGAATTTGTTATGCCTACCAGTGTTGAGATAATTGGAAATAGAGCCTTTTGGCAGTGCGGAGCACTAAAAGAACTTTATCTGTCATCAAACGTGAAGTCCATAGGCACAGAGGGGCTATACTATTGTAAGGGATTAAAAACAATCAGTTTCCCTTCAACTTTAGAAACCTTAGGAGCAGAAAGTTGTGAGTGCTGGAAAAACATCGAAAGCATATATTGTGCTGCAAAAATTCCGCCAACGTGTATAAACAGTGATGTAAATCCCGGTTGGACCCCTTTTGGTAAATATGGCGAAGATTTTGAAAATCGCACACCTCAGGATACTCCGATTTATGTACCTGTTGGGTCAGCTGAACTATATCGTAATGCTTGGGGCTGGAATTACTTTACCAACTTTATTGAAACAGATAACTTCCCCTCGGCAGGAACTTTCGATGTATTGACTACTCCAATAGGACAAGATACCGTTACCTATGATTTATTTGGTAGAAAGGTTGAGATACCTGTTCTCGGACATCTCTATATAAAGAATGGTAAAAAATTTATCTTCAAATAATTTTACGGAGTTACGACATCGCCACTGCGCTTTAGTTTAATGACCTGACAGATTATATCCAATAACATAACTTATAAATTGAGCTTCGGATCCACCAATTAGGTGGTGCCGAAGCTCACTGATTATTCTAACACTTGGTATTTCCACTCATCGGCGGATTCCGCCGCGCTGTCTGGGTTCGGATTGTCGGAAGCCCATCTTTTCAAGGAGTTTGCGAGCCATGTTGCGGAACCACTGAAAGACAGTGACACCGTCAATCTTCAGTATGAAGCGGTATTCCTTATCCGGATCACGTTCAAGTTTCGCCTCGGAGTGTTAGGTGGAGAAACTGCTGTTCATGTTCCGGTGAATAAAGAATTCCAGAAAATCCTAACCATTGCTGAGCAAGAATCAGCCGGGTTATCTGGTTAGGAACCCTTTCATTAGTCTCCTTATATAAGTCGTGCTTTACTTTGAGATAACAATTGTCAACCTCAGGTTTCGTTTCGATATGTCCGTGAGATTCCGGATTATTCTGATTAATGTCCGATGTGGAGATTATCCTAATCCGTTTTTCAACTGATTTATCTGAGCGCATACACGGTTGATGTGATCTAAGCCATACAGTAATGAGTTGCTGTCAATGTCCATCCAAGAAAAGAGGGTCTTGATCTTCGTGTAGATGTTTATCACATACGATGTGTCGATTGTGGATGTATGGGAGGCGAAACAGATGGTCTCGTGATGTGCTATGCGGTTGCGCAGGGAATTGACCTTATCCAGCTCATTGAAGATATAGGTCTGATTATACTGCATCTCTCTTGATGAGCGCGGTTTGTTGGGAAAAATGGAAAGGAGGT
>CAMWQF010000402.1 GCA_947176285.1 uncultured Porphyromonadaceae bacterium | reverse complement strand
AGTATATGGTGAGGAATTAAAAAGGCATTCATTGGTGTTAGCCTATGGATGCCTTTAGAATCTTTGAATGTATGGGAGGATACGCCCTGATATGGTTATTTGGAGGTATTTGGAGTGGCTACCATTACTATGCCGCCACGGGGTTGGAGATGGATTGTGGTGGGGAGAGTGGCAGTAGATGAGATTTGCCATTTGGAGTGGCTGTCCTCAGGAGCGTCCTCGAAGAGTTGGATATTCAATTTAGAGCCTTTTATGCCGAGGCGGGAGTAGTCGAGGTCGGTGAGGTCAACGGGGGCATCGGTACCGTTGATGGCAGCGATGTACCATTTTTCGCCTTTTTGTCTTGCCATGACAACATATTCTCCCGGGTAGCCACCAAGAAGGATAGTGTTATCCCAAGCTGTTGGGAGATTTGTGAGATAATCTTTTACTTCTTGGGGTTGTGCGAGGAAGCTTTCGGGACGATCAGCGAGGTGCTGGATACCTGATTCAAACAGAGCTGTAAGAGCAAGCTCGTGAGCATTTGTAGTAATGTGCGGGTGCTGGGAATCGGTGAATGCACATGGAGTGTAGTCCATAGAACCAATCACATTGCGGGTGAACGGAAGAGTCGCATTGTGGCAAGCAGCCTTATTAGTCAATACAGGAAGATTGTTGTACCATTCTTCCCCATATACTGATTCTGTAGTTATGAAGTTTGGATAGGTGCGTTGCCATCCTCTTGGAAGTGGAGAGCCATGGAAGTTGACAAGGAGATGATGACGGGCACCAGCTTGAAGAAGTTCATCCATAAACTTCCAATTGAGGTTTGTATCGCCAGAGAAAAAATCTATCTTGACACCCTTGACTCCAATTTTCTCACACCAAGCAAATTCCTTTTCAAGATCTTCGGGTGTGTTCAATCTGTATTTTGGTGTCGGAGCACCATTTACCCAACCAACAGATGAGTTATACCATATCATAGGTTTCACGCCTTTTGAAATAGCATAAGCCACTGCATCTTCGACGGTCTTGCCATCTTTCATCTGATCCCATTCGGCATCAATTAAAACATATGGGAGTTTTAGCTCTTCTGCCATGTCGACATATTTCTTAATGATGTTATAGTCGTTGGAGCCATGATTGTATGCCCAGTAAACCCAAGAAGCGACACCAGGTTCGATCCATGACGTATCATCGAGTTTATTAGGGGCCGCTATGTCGGTGACGAGAGTCGACTCTACGACGTCGGAGAGAGTACCGACAATGAAAGTCTGCCAACCGCCGTTTTCGGGACCATCTGGTTTCAGGTCATACCTATTGTTTCCGATTGGATACATGCTTACACCAGCCTCTTCTGTGGTGATACCTGATTCGGTAAGGAGTCCGAAAATGCTATCTTTATATTCAAATAGTGCGGGGTAGCCTATTCGTTTTCCTTCAGCATACACCGTGTCTTTGGGGAAGAAATTTTCATAGCAATCGGTCCATTCTTGGAGCCAAGTATGTTGTGGGTCGAGGAGTTCGATTTTAGATGAGCCGTTTTTCTTCCAGGCGAAGCCGTCGTCGTAGAGTCTTACTAAAAGCGTGTCGCCATTTAAGAGAAGATATTTGCTCTCACTATATGAGTTTGAACAATTTCTCTTTTTCCCTGTAATCATCTCATACTTTACCTCATTGTAGGAGGGAGAGCCTAATGATTTTATTTCACTGCATTTAAGGGTCAATAATGGAAGGGCCTTTTCTTCAAAATTTTTTACATAAATAAATGTGAGACCATCTGCACTTGTATAATCAATTACCTTTGCCTTAGTCGGAAAGATAGAGATTAGTGTAAGGAAGAGTGGAAGGATGTGAAATTTTTTCATTTAATTGGGGATTTTGTGTAAGCAAGCATAAGCTTGCTTCGGAAACAGCTTTGCGCAAAAGTGAGACTCGGAATATATTTTTAGTAGGGACGAACGGATCGTACGTCCCTACTAATTAGTCGGTTATTTGAATTGCCAATAGTCGAAGTTGAAGAGTTCGGGACCTTTTCTGCCTTTGAAGACGAGATAGAGGTCGTGGATTCCGGTGGCATCTATCTGAGTGGGGGTTTCGATGTAGGCGAAATTTTCCCAGCTTCCAGTGCCGGGAACTTTCAGATCTGCTACCAATGGACCATCTACAGAGTCAATATGCACTTCAATATTTCCACCACGCAAGCCACTGGCAGCTGATGCACAGAAGGTCTTGGGATTAAAGTTTCTGAAATCTACATTTGCAACTTTCAGATAGTCACCGTTGTGGATATCGGAGATATATACTCCTTCTTTTACGTTCTGACGTGAAGATAACCCTTGTGACCAAGCCATTGTCTCTGCCTCTACCCTATTGTATGGGTCAAGGGTTCCAATTGCGGGAGCACCCTCTTTGGTTGGGAGGATCTCAGGGAATGTTCCATTAGCATTGTATTCGAAAGGCTCAACGCAGAAACTGCGACCAAAACCGCCTCCACCCGGGAGATTGCCCGTGTGATAGAAGAAGTAAGATTTTCCTTTATAGTCAGTCACACCACAATGGTTTGTAAACGAACCGGTCTCGTCTTTCTGCGGCATGATAGTTCCCATATATTTCCAAGGACCTGTCGGGCTGTCGCTCATGGAATATGCTATGTGTTCAGGAATGCCACCAGCTGCATAAAGCATGTAGTATTTTCCATTTCTCTTATAGAACCAGGGACCTTCAGTATATGAGCTATTATATTTATTACCAGGCTCCATAGGGACTTC
>CAMWQF010000401.1 GCA_947176285.1 uncultured Porphyromonadaceae bacterium | reverse complement strand
TATATTTATCGAAGGCCTCGCTATCGGTGGTATTCTTCAGTTTATACAAAGCCTGCGCCAATGTATTCATGCCTCCCCATGCGGCAATCCAAAGCGGACGCCCGTCATCCTTCCTTATGGCGTCTACTATCAAGTCCGAGCCTGGAGAATCCTTACCTTCACCTACGCCATCCATATGAGGCTTGTCTTGTCCTTGTGCAATGAGAGATCTTAGATATTCTGCAGTTGGATAAGCGGAAGAATGAATACGAAGTGTAGGAAGAACTGCTATAAAGTCTTCAACAGTCTGCCTTAATTTTTCAGTCTTGTCCGGATCGTCCACCCATGCCTCCGAACTTATCAGACCCTCGACATCAATCCTATCTGAGCAAATAAGGAGATGAATCATCGACTGAATATCATCCGGATCACTACCTCCAAGATCCGTTGTCACTATAAGGCGTGACTTGTCGTTTAATTGTAAATCAGTCTGTTCGGAAGTATCATAAGTTGTCGGCAACCCCTTAGATGTAAATGGACTTAGCCATAGAAATGCCAAGATAACCAATATAAACTTTATTTTATTCATAGGTTTTGTTTTGTCCTTTTAATTTTTTTGCAAATTTGCACAAAAAATTCCGATAATACAACCTGTTTTTCAACAAAAACTACCTGAATTCCGATATTTCATGAATTATAAATCATTCGACATATTATCCTCGAATCAAAATCAATTGGCATCCATACTGGAGATCAGGGCTAGATTGTTAAGATAAGACACATATTTTCTATCTATACAATGAAGTCAAAGAATTACGTAAAAGTCCAACAATAGAACTCATTCAGAACGTCTGTCTTATGGGAAAAGGTATGAGCATAGATGCTGTGATCGCACTTCCAACTGTGGTGCTGGTATGGCAATTGAAGGAAAGTTTTGGATATGTTGGAAAGTTTTGTTGATTATGCAAAAAGTTTTCGACATAGCGAAAACTTTTAGATTTATAATTTTTCCCAATACATATAAAGGGATAAAGACTATGACGTTGCGGGAGTTTCTAAAACAATAGAATAAACTACGTCTCAGATAAGAATAGGATCGATAGGAGCAGCAGCATTCGCGGATTGCAGTAAGATAGGCTTGAATTATTGAATAATATTGGCAAGGCATCCAGGATCGGATGCCTTGATTTTTTAATGGGGGTTTTCTCTCAATTACTCGAAGGTGACTTCACCCAAATATCTACGCTAATTCGATGATATTGTTCCTTGAGTTACGATAGGATAATGGTATGGTTGGCATTTTAGTTTAGTCGATGATATTCATTGGGCATTATGAAGGAAATCTTCTAGATCCCACGCAGAGAGATGTCTTACGCCATCACGTGTTGGGAACGTTTCTTCGTCCATAGTAATCAGTAGTTTTTCACCTTCACCCTTGATGTCTTTGAATGCGCGGTATTCTCTTTCTGCAGTAGTCTGATCCCCTACGCTGTAAGCAACCTGAACATACAGGGTGTTTCCTCCGGATTGAGCCACAAAATCGACTTCACCGTTATGTAGCACACCGGTGTTGACATCATATCCCTTCCTCAACAACATCATATATACTATACCCTCTAATGCATAGCCTCTGCCATACCCTGCCGTTGGGAACAGATAATTATGGTATGCCTGATCATTGGGATAGATCTTGAAATTGCCGCCAAGAAGTTCCTTGCCAGAAATCTTGTATCTGACCGACTTGTGCAATAGAAACGCATCCTGCAAATATTCGATATATGCAGCGACAGTTTCATAACTTGCTTTGCTTCCGCGAACTTTGATAAAATTTACTATCCCCGTAACAGATACCATATTTGAGGCATTATTGATCAGATATGAGAATAGGTTTTCAAGGAGTGCCACATCTTTGATAGCATGCCGCCTGACTATGTCTTTCAGCATTATCGAATCTCGTAACCCTTCAACATAACGTTGCTTCACTTCTGTGTCGGGGAGATTGATTAATTCAGGCAATCCGCCGTCTTTAAGGTATTTGAGAAATGACTCTCTGCCCTTTTCCAACTTCCATACTTCTTGGTATTCTGAATATGAGAAAGGATATACATTCATTCCAATGTACCTGCCTGAAAGTAGTGTCGACAATTCACCTGACAACAGTCTGGAATTGGAGCCGGATAAGAATACTTCCGCCTCAAAAGTATAGTCCTGTGAAAGAGAATTCACAGTCCTTTCCCATCCGACAATATCCTGAACCTCATCAATGAAGATATATATTTTCCCGTCAGAGGCTATCTCTTTCCTATACTCTTCAATCAAAGCATCAAGATCATCACTAGTCTGAAGGAAATTGAATGCAGACAATTCTCTGTTTATGAATAATATATTGTGATTATCAATACCAGATTCAACCAATTGCATCGCCAGTTGACGCATGATATAACTTTTGCCAGCCCTTCTCTGCCCTATCAAAATTTTAACTAACCGATTGCCGGTAAAACTTGACAGTCTGGATGTGTATTCATATCGTTGATATCCAGTTGGAAGAACATTTCCATTCCAAAGATTATATGCTGCAATCTTATTCAATGTTTCTTTCATAATTAAAATATTTTCCACAAAGATAATAAAATTTTTCGACTGCAGTCGAAAAATTTACGCAAAATCACAATTTTTTAGAGTACAGCCGAAAATTTTTATGATTATTGATATTTTTTAGAGTGCAGTCGAAAAAAAGGAGGGCTGATTACGATTACTGAATATGACCGATTG
>CAMWQF010000400.1 GCA_947176285.1 uncultured Porphyromonadaceae bacterium | reverse complement strand
TATAAGTTTATAACCCTCTAACCCTATAATACTTAACTTATAGAGGTTTTATGGAAATGGCATAGCCCCCTCCGGCCAAAGCATTGAGAGTGAGCTTTGTCTTAGACGTGACGGTCTTCTTTGTGATGGTATAGCGAGTCTGACCATCTACAGTGTTGGCATCCGGTGCCTCAGCATAGATTGTTGCTTCATATTTTCGTCCCGGATCCAGGAAAGAGAGTGATATTTCGCTTTTCCTGTCATTCATACCGGAAGTGCTCCCTACATACCATTCATCTGAATTCTTATCCTTACGAGCTATGGTGACATACTCCATCGGTTCTGCCTCAAGATAGACACTTCGCTCCCATTCTACAGGCACATCCTTGATAAACTGGAACGCATCCATGTGTCTCTCATAATGCTCCGGCAGGTCAGCTGCCATCATAAGCGGACTATACATTGTCACGTAGAGAGCAAGCTGCCCGGGGATCGTGGAGGCCACAACGCTTTTGTTCCAAGGGGTAAAAGTGCTGAGATCAAACTCAAAAATGCCGGGAGTGTAATCCATCGGCCCTCCTTGAAGGCGAGTGAACGGAAGAATGGATGTATGCCATTTGTCGTTGCCTCCCATAGCTTGATATTCCGTGCCTCGAGCACTCTCGTTGCCTATCAAATTAGGATATGTGCGGGCAAGTCCTGTAGGACGTGAAGCTTCGTGAGCATTCACCATGATATTGTGTTTGGCTGCTTCTTTGACGGCGTGCAGGTAATGATTGTTCATCCATTGAGAATAATGATACTCTCCTCTCGGGATAATATTTCCTACATAGCCGCTTTTGACTGCATTATATCCGTTATCATTCATAAACTGATAAGCTTTCTCCATGTGTCGCTCATAGTTACGCACTGAAGAGGATGTCTCATGATGCATCATGAGTTTAACTCCTTTGCTATGTGCATACTCATTGAGGGCTTTAAGGTCAAAATCTGGATATGGAGTCAAGAAATCGAAGACATAGTCTTTCGATTGGCCAAACCAATCTTCCCAACCTTCGTTCCAACCCTCTACGAGGACCTGATCGAAACCATGCTTGGCGGCAAAATCAATATAGCGTTTCACATTTTCTGTGTTTGCACTGTGCCTCCCATTAGGTTTAGTATGAGTATAGTCGGTTTCTCCAAGCTTAACTGAATAGACATCGTCAGTATAGTTCCATGTGCCGGCTCCTGAAATCATTTCCCACCATACTCCAATATACTTGACCGGTTTGATCCAAGATGTATCTTCATATGCCGTAGGATCATTGAGGTTATAAATTAGTCTTGATGCGAGAATATCTCTTGCATCGTCGGTGATTATCGCAGTGCGCCATGGAGATTTTGTCGGGGTCTGCATATACCCTTTCTTTCCTTGATTGTCAGGCGTAAGCCATGATTTGAAAGTCATGGTGGTGTCGTTCAGATTAAGGTGCATTGTAGGATAATCGATTGTTCCCGCCTCATGAAGATTGATGTAAATGCCATCATCAGTCTTTAGTTGAAGAGAAGTTTGCACCCCGGTTGGAGAAAATGTTGAAGTAGAGGCATTATCCGGATTCACCTTGCTCGGAAAGAGATCTCTAATTTCGCTTAGACGAGACTTAGTATAGTTATATTCCTGAGTGTCATAGTCTCCGGGAATCCAATAAGCCATATGGTCTCCCGTCATAGCAAATTCAGTGTCTTCCTCTGCAATGACAAAATAATTGAGATTTGGCTGTTCCGGAAATTCATACCTTAGTCCGAAACCTTCATCATATACTCGGAAACGGATATTCATCTCGCGTTCAAATTTAGGTTGGACAAGATTCACCAACATTTCATTATAATTGTTGCGAATCTCTGTTTCCTCACCCCACGCCGGTTTCCATGTCTCATCTACTGTGTCAAATATCTCCACATTGGATATTTCAAATCCATCTTTAAGCGACAGAGCGTCAGCGCTGGCTTTTTTGCCTTGTTGCTCAAAACTGTTTCTTCCTGTTTCACTGAACAGACTGAAACCAAGCCGGGATGGAGCAATCACTTCCTTTCCCTTAAAATCTACCCAATAAGTCGGTTGACCATTCTGGATTTCAAAGAAAAGCTTTATCTCACCATCAGGAGAACTCACTGTCTCAGGAGCGGCAAAGATTGCCAATGGTAGCGAAAGAAATGTCAAAAGAAATAAATTGCGTGTCATATTCATCCTTTTATATCATAGTTCATCACTCTGCGTTGTTTTTCAGCCACTGTAGGCGGCGTTGGTCAGGCAAGTGCTTGACTGTGAAGTTTTCAAACTTGGCGGTGAACCCTGAGCCGTCCGGGCAAGCCCCCATTACTCCTACTTTCATCGGGATATTGTCTTGCATCCATGCATTGCGCATCATTATATATTCCTTATCATCGAAAGAATAGAAGATTTCTACCGCGTCAAGCCTGCGCACTGCCTTTATCCAAATGTAAGGCACCGGGCGGTCAAGGGTGATGACACTCCAGTCTGATGTATGGTGAGTGACTACTGCGCTGACATTATATTTGCCATCTACATACTCAATGCCGGCCTTGATATAATTTTCATTGTCAATGCGCAGCATGAGTCCTGCCTGATCAAAGCGCACTTTATAGTCGCCTGAGATTTTTACTTTTGCTTCAAATTCTCCCCCATATTCAGCCCAATCGAAAGGTGCATCGTCAACTGTGAAGCCATAGTGTGAGATGCGCCAGTAGTCGCTTTGACGCGTCACATCCATAG
>CAMWQF010000399.1 GCA_947176285.1 uncultured Porphyromonadaceae bacterium | reverse complement strand
GTGTCTGACGTATGCGCTATATACGCCTTGTCGCGGCTTTTGATCCACAAAAGCCTATAGCGGTTGATGTCTTTCTCCGAAAGACCGGTTTGGTCGATTGAGGCAACGCTGTCGATAGCGGCTTCCGGTATGGAGTCGCAAAGCCTGTCAATTTCCTGAAACTTCGCGTCAAGTGCCGACCTACCCCCACACGAGCAGACCGACACCAGACAAATCCAAACCAATATGAAAATATACCCTTTAATCATATTTTTATCATATCAAGACATTTTCAACTGCAAATTTAATAAAAAAATCCGATTTTCAACCTATCTCCACATTTTTACAGATTCCCTATTGTGTATATGATATATATTTTATATCTTTGGATGTTGAAATGGTTTTAGAAAATAATATGGCAGTGAATCTTAAATATCCAATCGGTATCCAGTCCTTTTCTGAAATTAGAGAGAGGGGATTCGTTTATGTCGATAAGACAGAATTTATTCATCGTCTTGTTGAGAATGGAAAGTATTATTTTTTAAGTCGTCCCCGAAGGTTTGGAAAATCCCTTCTTCTTTCTACTATTCATGAATACTATAATGGCAGACGAGATCTCTTTGAGGGTCTCGCCATAACAAAATATGATCATAAATGGAAGCAATACCCGGTCTTGCACTTGGACTTTACCGGAACAGATTATAGTAAACCTGAAGGTTTGAATAATCTACTAAATTCTATGTTTAGTAAATGGGAACATGAATACGGAATTCAAGAAAGCAATCCGGACTTGGGTGTTCGTTTCGGAGATATCATACTTGCTGCATATAAAAATACTGGAAACAATGTTGCCATACTCATAGATGAGTATGACAAAGCTTTATTAGATACCGTTGACAATTTAGAACTTCAAGAGACATTCCGCAATACTCTTAGAGGTATCTATGGCAATCTCAAGAAGATGGACAAATATATTGAGTTTGCCATGCTCACGGGTATCACGAAATTTGGTAAACTCAGTATTTTCAGTGATCTTAATAATCTCAACGATATTTCTCTTCATCAGCAATATGCAGCCATTTGTGGTATCTCAACACAAGAGCTAAGGCTCTATTTCAATTCTGGTGTTGAGGATTTCGCTACCCATTTTGGAAAGACATTGGATGAGGCATACGAGATATTGAAGAGAAGTTATGATGGCTATCATTTCTCCCCTGAAAACTTGATAGATGTCTATAATCCGTTTAGTCTCATCAGTGCACTTGACTCTGCGTCGTTACGAGATTTCTGGTTTATGACCGGCACTCCAAGGTTTCTCGTCAAGATGATACAAAATGCGTATTTTCCACTTCAAGAACTCAACGATATTGATGTATCAACAAAAGATATTTCAAGTGTTTCATTATCTTTTGATGATTCATTGGTACCACTATTATATCAATCCGGGTATTTGACAATAAAATCAGTAGATCCCCACACAGGTTTTCTGAATTTAGGGTATCCTAACGCAGAAGTAGAAAGAGGATTCTTGGATGAGTTGATGAAGATTTATTTCCCTAAAGCAAATAGAGGAACAGCTTTTTCGATTGGTAAATTCTTCAAGGATGTTCAGGAGGGTCGTGCAGAAGATTTCATGAAGAGGCTTCAAAGTTTGTTTGCAGATTTCAATAGTGATGCAATTTCCTTGGTAGATCTTGAGCAGCATTATCAGGATATTGTGTTCCTTATTTTCAAATTGCTTGGTTTTATGACCTATGTAGAATACAAAACTGCTGCCGGAAGAATTGACCTTGTTGTCAAAACCGACAATTATATTTATGTCTTTGAGTTCAAGAGGAATAAATCGGCAAAAGAAGCTGTTGATCAAATTGATGATAAAGGTTATCTGATTCCTTTTAGAGCAGATGGAAGAAAAATCTTTAAAATTGGAGTGAATTTTTCCGATAAATTAAAGGGCATTGAAAATTATATCATTCAAGAATAAAGCGAAGTCCGATTTTTCTAAGCATAAATATTGAAAGACAAAAAAATTTAAGCCGCCGCACGTTTTTCCTGCGGCGGCTATTGTTTAGATTGTTGTCATTTCGCTAAAGCGGGCGGCAGGGAAGTGGTCGGCAAGATAGGCTTTCAAATAGTCTATAGTGTCTAAGCAGATGACCGGGTCTTTGTCGAAGTGATGGTTGTAGATCACTTCTGCCAATTCTATGCCGTATTGCTTTATCGCGTACAATGTCAAAAGAGTATGATTTATAGATCCTAACTGACCGTTGGTGACTACTATTGTAGGTAATCTATGGTCGCGGATATAGTCGATGGTAAGATATTCTCCTTTAAGTGGCACCATTATACCCCCGGCTCCCTCTATCAACACTACATCATAACGCGATTCAAGGATTTCCGTGGCGCGTTCAATCTTTCCGAAATCAATTGCTCTGTTGTCTATTTTTGATGCAAGATCCGGCGAGCAAGGATATGAGAATACCTCAGGAGCAGTGATCATCTCCAAATCTTCCTGCGTCTTACCTATTCCCATTATCTGACGATGTACATCTATATCCTCACTATAACCAACATTTCCAGTCTGGATGAATTTCTGAGTAATGACACTCTTTCCCTCATCCATATATCTGCGGGAAAGCCATCCTGTAGCCCAACTCTTCCCAACATCAGTCCCAATCCCGGTAATAAAATATTTCATGTCCGTATAAATAATCTTAATATCAAGCCACGACCATAAAATGCCGTGGCTTGATATTATATTATATTTATGTATAAATCGCTTAAACGCTTAAAC
>CAMWQF010000398.1 GCA_947176285.1 uncultured Porphyromonadaceae bacterium | reverse complement strand
ATTCAAAATATACAAATAATTTTCTAACATTATATCACGAATATATCATGATTTTGTAACAATCAACAAATAACAATAAAATATGAATCAAATGAAGTTAAGCAAATTGTTAATCACATTTGTAGTATTAATTTTTAATGCTACAGCGGTAATCGCTGGTGTCCCTGATGTGCATGTAAACGATAAATTCCCTGCTGGAAATGGATCGTTTACCAAAGTGTCGTATTCGGATATATTCTCTACGAATATTGATGGTGAAAGTATAGAAATGCGTGTAGCCTATGCCGTACCTATGAAGGATCATCCTTCTGTAATTATAGAGATTCTAACAAAGAAGTCGACAATTTATCAAGAGATGTTGAAATATGTGAATACGCTTAATTCTGTCTCAGATAAGTTTGTGTATACAGGTAAAAGAATCTGTGATATTATAGTAAATGGGAAATCCTTATGGATGATGGATGCTAAATATGCAGTTGCCGGTAGTTCATTATCACTAATCCGTCAGACATATGATGATCTAGGAAGTTCTCAGCAAGAGTGTATAGGCATAACATTTCCTTTATCTTTTATGGATAGCAGTAAATACAACTATAATGGTAAGAATCATTGGAAAGATATGCAAGCGGAATTATGCAATGGAGACTGTAAGACGATAGAATATTCGTTCACTGATCCTGTTACGAAAGAAAATGTCAGTGTGACATTACCGATTACTTCTGATATGATAGTAGCAATTCAGCGAGTTGTGAAGGCATATAAATAAGGCTTTATTAGATATATAGAAACGAAAAAAACTGACAATCCATATTGCCAGTTTTTTTCGTATATAAAGGTATAGTAGTAATCATTGATCGAGGTTTTCATATAGACAAAGATAATATAGAATGTTTGAATGTTCGTTTATCATTGGATTATTATCCTCTGATTACAGTGAATACCATGTAAGCAATGTAGAGGAGGACAAGGATTATGCCGAATATGCGTCCTATACGCTTGCTTTTCAGTATGCAAGGAACTATCCATAGCATCGCTGCCGCTCCGACAAGGGTTATGAAGTCGACAATGTCGCGGTATCGCGGTATCGAGGGGTCCTGGTTTCCGGGTTTTGGGGTATCGAGGTATCGGGGTTTCGATGGCGGTTTGAATTTTACGGAAACACAGATAAATGGGGATTAAATTCTTGACAATTAGACAAGGATTTGCATATCTAAGAAATAAGCACTATCTTTGCACTGCAAAAACAGTAGAATATTCGACCTTTTTTGCAGTGCAAAGATAGATTATACTTAATATCCATCAAAATATGATAATAAAAAGAGAAATGTATTTAAAGCAGTTACTGGACAAGCGCTGGAATGGAAAAGTCAAGATCATTACCGGAATCCGGCGTTGCGGCAAGTCATTTCTTCTGTCTACCCTTTATAAGGAACATCTTGAACATGAGGGTGTGGAGAGTGACTGTTTTGTAGAGATTTCTCTTGATAGGAAGGCCTTTATAAAATACAGAAATCCCAATGAGCTATACGATTATGTTCAGTCAAAGACAAAGGATCAAAGTAAAAGATATTATGTTTTTATCGACGAGATTCAACTTTCGTTTAAGGTTAAGAACGAGAACATTGATGAAAACCTGATTCCTGAGGAAGACAAGGATCTTCTCTACACTACATTTTATGACATTCTAAATGATCTTATGGCAAGGAGTAATCTTGACATCTATGTGACAGGATCCAACTCCAAAATGCTGTCAAAGGATATTGTCACGAATTTTCGTGACCGTGGAACTGAGATTAAAGTATATCCGTTGTCTTTTTCTGAGTATTATCCTGTAAGTAGATTGGAGAAGGCAGATGCTTTGGAAGAATACATGATATATGGCGGAATGCCCCTGGTGGTCACCGAAAACAGTGAGTCCGAAAAGCGGAAATACCTTGCAGGATTATATGAAAACGTATATATCAAGGATATAGTGGAACGTTATAGACTGAAGGATGACGAAGTATTGGAAGCACTCATTGACTCTTTGTCTTCTTCTATAGGTTCGCTTACAAACCCACACAATCTTGCCAACGCGGCAGGTACTTTAATGCAACGAAGCACTTCTGACAACACAATCAAGAAATATCTTACTTTTCTGGAAGATGCATTCCTATTTTTAGGGGCTAAAAGATATGATGTCAAGGGGAAACGCTATTTTGAGAATATACGGAAATACTATTCTATGGACTTGGGATTGAGAAATGCTAAATTAAATTTTCGGCAGCTGGACAGGGGACATCTTATGGAAAACATGATTTATCTTGAACTTATACGCCGCGGTTACAATGTTGATGTTGGTGTTGTGGAAGTCACTCGTGTCAATGATAAGGGAAAGAAACAACAGTCACAGTATGAGATAGACTTTATTGTCAATACCGGAAAAGAAAAGATTTATATCCAGTCTGCATTGAATTTAGACACAGAAGATAAAAGGACTCAAGAGACATTCTCTCTGAGAAATTCCAGAGACTTCTTCCGCAAAATTGTGATAGTAGGGGGTAACACGAAACCCTGGATAGATGACAACGGAATAACGTATTTGGGAGTAATACCTTTTCTTCTGGACCACACGATTATTGACTTCTGATCTTGGTTACAACATTTTCTCTATATATCGTGCTACTGACATGAAAAAAAACGGATGCATATCGCTATGCACCCGGTTATTTGGTTGAGGAGGAATGGCAAATTAAAAGAAAGGCTGTCGCGGGGCGACAGCCTTTCGGGTGTAT
>CAMWQF010000397.1 GCA_947176285.1 uncultured Porphyromonadaceae bacterium | reverse complement strand
ACGCTGGATTTCCTTTGCCACGCTCAATATCTTTGATTGTGGCAAGTCCGACCTGCGCCATTTCAGCGAGGTCCTGTTGTGTGAGGGATAGGATTTCCCTACGTTGCTTCATTACATCTTTAAGCTCCATGGTATGACATAATAAACTTTTATGCAAAGATAATAAGGAAATATGAAGAAACCAAACAAAAGTACGATAAGACATACTTTCACGGCGATAATTGGTAATTTAAGGTAGTTTGAGAATAGAGAGTACGGTATATTATAGTCCACAAAGACCTACGAGTTCGAAGCCGGTCCGCTCACTTCCGATGAAGCCGACTGGATAGACCAACTGCTGACATCTTACGACGTGTTCCGCATAGAGCCGGATGCAACCAACCCCGACGATCCTTTCGTTTTCGCGCCAATCCTCCCTACAACATAGTTTTCTCCTGATGGCTCGCTCGATAAACATATCCACCGCTCGCTAAATGCTCAACTCCAGCGCCACCGTCGATATTGCTTTGGCAGTGCCAAGCGTTTTGTATATAGCAAAACGATGGTCGTGTGGTTATCGGCTTGCCGCTTTCGTAGCACAGCGGAGAAAGAACTCCGACGGCTCTATCCTCGAACTTCGTAATGCGATACAATTTTTACGGAGGTTGGCACAACGTCAAGTTGCTTTCCTCCGGCGAATGTCGCATCATCGCTTTAGCGCTTTGCTTACAAAGAAATCCGCGACTGCTGTATCTTCCGGGAAACGACCGAGGTATTTCTTTGATTTCTCGGAAATTATTCGTATCTTTGCCGAAAATTTAATAATTACAATGAAAAAAATTAAATACATTCTGCTCACTTTTTTACTCGCAATTTCGTTTGCTGGTAATGCTGAGGGGCTGTATACTTACGGGGAGGCCATAGACTTTCAGTCCGGTTTTGTCGGAAGTTTGTGGCATCCCTTCTTAAAATATTCTCAATACGACTCTAATGATGGTCGAGATGAGCACTTAGACCTTCTTACAGTCATAATGAAAACGTCCGATACCTATCATTCTTTTCCTGCAGAGAGTAAACTTTTACTAAAGTTCTCTGATGACTCTATAGTAGAATTGGATAGCTTTGGCGATGTAATTAAGGATTATCAGTGTACGCATGTCGGTAAAGTCTTAACAGATATTTATTACACTGGTAGAAACTACATTATTACCGAAGAAGCTCTTCAAAAACTCCTTACTTTGCCTATTATTAAAGTTCGTATTGAACTTGGTAATGGGAATAGAAAGGATTACGAAGTAGGCGAAAAACATGGGAAAAAAGTATTAAAAAAGCTTATAAAATCTCATGAGGCTGTTCAGAATAAGCAAGACCAACGTATAAAAAATTCCAATAGTGATTTAAAGGATGATTTTTAATTATTCTACGATATGAAACAAATTCTTATTTCATTAGTTTGCGTCTTCCTGACATGCACCTCGGTATTCGCTCAAACTCAAGCAAAAGATGAAATCCCTGAATCAAAAAGTAAATCAGTGGAATTTCTGAAAGCGGATGGCACCTTTCTTGTAAAAGAGTTTTACGATTTGCAAAAGGTTAAAGGTGTTGAATGTCAGGTATTGATAATGACCAATGTTGTTACTGGTAAGAAAATGGGTTGTCTTCGCCTTGAAACAAACTATCGTAGTCAGTATTCAAGCGACAGTTATATTGGCACACTTGATGCTGATGAACTGGATGCTTGCATACAGTCATTAGAATATATCAAAAATACACTTCTGCCATCATCTCCGGAGATATATACTGAGGCTGAATATAAAACTAATGATGGAGTGAAATTTGGTGCATATTGTAATAAAGGGAAGTGGACTGCTTTTGTATACACTAAAGGTTACACCAGTAGATCCGCTGAATTCCTGGGAGCAGATAACATAGACTCATTTATTGAGGTAATGCGTCAGGCGAAATCTCTTATCTCAGAAAAAATAGCATAATATAAGCGTCTTTTCGCAACCGTCATAACGTCCATAACTTCGCTGCATAAACCAGCAAGTTATGGACTTCTCTTTTCCCGACCTTAATTTAAACTCGGTTGTCATCGACAACGTCGCTATGCGTCCAAGCATAGAAACCTGCTCGGCTTAGAGGCTCGCGCAGCCTTTACCGTAAATTTCGCGTCAGTATTCCGCGAATACGTGGATATTGTTCCTGCCGTCGTGGACGATAGCCACCCCATATCTTCAAACTCGTTCTCCTTGAGATAGTTCTTGGCAATGCTGACATCTGTCTTTACGATTTTACCGTGAGGCGCATTCTCCCACGTTGTCAGTCCCATGTGTTCCTTTTCCGCATTGGCTCTCTCCACAATCAATTCAGCTGCGGTGTGTCCATGCACTGCATAATGCATCTTATTCTGTACCTTTTTGAAGAAAAGCCGAGTGGTCGGCGCATCACGGTTATAGTCAATCGCAGTAGAGTATATGTCCGCCAACTTCTGATAGAAACGGCGTTCACTCAGACGTATCTCCCGAATCTCTGCTAACAGATGCTCAAAATAGTCCTCACCGATAAACGAACCGTTCTCCATCCGCTTCTTATCAATCACGTATCCCCGAATGGCAAACTGACGCAGTACGAAAGTACACCACTGCCGGAACTGCGTAGCTCGTGTGCTATTTACCCTATACCCCACAGATATAATGGCATCAAGATTATAGAATGTTGTTGTATAGTTTTTGCCGTCGGAAGCAGTTGTTTCCATTTTGGAAATAACTGAATCTTCTAAAAGTTCTCCAGTCTCAAAAAT
>CAMWQF010000396.1 GCA_947176285.1 uncultured Porphyromonadaceae bacterium | reverse complement strand
GATAATCTGTAATCCTGCCATCTGTAATACCATATTTATAGTAAGAGGTATTGTTGGTGTAATTATTTCCAAATCTAAATATCTCAATTATTAGATTTTTGGGCATAGAACCGAAAATACCCTTTAGTTGTAAAGGATAATACTGATGTCTACCAATAAAAACCGGCACTACATTTTGAACTTCTGCTGATTCATTATACCAGAATGAAAATGTAACGTAAGGATCCGATTTTCCTTCAAAATCCTCAATTTTTGTAATATTTCCATTTTCCCAATAATATAAAACTTCTGATGTCCAGGGATTATCCTCAGGCCATTTAAGCCATTCAGTCTTCTTAATATAATTAAGATAGTTTTGAGGTGTATAATTGAACTCATGCCTATATTTATGTTTAAGTGTAGTTTTGCCATTTTCTGTCAAATTGTATTCTCCCACACATGATACAGCACGTCCATTTTCCAAATGAAGCACATCCTCAAACTGATGAAGAATAGGATAATTCCCATCAAATATAGTGCGTTCATCAGTAGTCATAATCTTAATTAAGTTGTCGGATATATACTCATATTCAACAAAAATTTTTTCATCCTTTAAGTTATATTCAAAGGATGTAACCCTTCCATATGAATCATATGTGATTTGTTTCCAACTAGAACCAGATTCATCAGTAATTGATGATACTTGCATAAAAACATCCTTCTTTGGCTCCTCTTTGCTGCAAGCTGAAATTATGAAAGCAAGGATGATAATGAATAATAATTTTTTTAACATATTTGTCCAAGTTTAGAAGTTCTTAAAATAATTATAAATTACACTCAATATATAGAAATATAAATCAGCGAAATTCAAAGAAATGAAAGGTATCTTTCTATAATGATATCCTTAAATTTTTGAATTTAAATAGACAATTTAATCCTTGCCATAATATTCTGTTATGATTCCGAGTGCAAATATACTCTTTTTTTCTCTACCATGCAAATTTGCTTAGAATAAAAAGAGTCCATCTCTAAGTTATGAGATAGACTCTAAATTTGAATATTATTGGATCTTTGCCACTTTTCGATACTCCGTCGGCATCACCTGTATGAAATCTTTGACAGCATTGTCCCAATCATCAAGAATGCGTGCGGCAAGCGGCGAACGGGTATGCCGGTAATGCGCTGAAATAAGTCTGTGAAGTTCGCGTGCATCTGAAAGATCATCAACAAGCGATAATTCAACCATTTCCATATTGCAGAAATAATCGAATGTCCTTTCGGGATCATAGACATATGCAACACCTCCACTCATGCCGGCAGCAAAGTTACGTCCTGTCGGACCAAGCACAACAGTGACTCCGCCCGTCATATACTCACAGCAATGATCACCGACTCCTTCTACAACGGATATCGCACCTGAGTTGCGCACACAGAATCGTTCGCCCACTCTACCGTTTATGAAGATTTCTCCTGAAGTAGCACCATACAGGATAGTATTTCCAGCAATAATACTGTTTTCTGGAGCAAACTTGCTTCCTTCCGGGGGAACTATAACTATTCTTCCTCCTGACAATCCTTTTCCGACATAATCATTGGCATCGCCTTCGAGTCTGAAAGTTATTCCTTTGGTCAGAAATGCACCAAAACTTTGTCCTGCAGAACCCTTGAAAATTACTTTTATGAGATCATGTTCAGGCAATCCTTCATCTCCATATTTCTTAGCGATTTCTCCTGAAAGCATGGCTCCGGTAGAACGGTCTGTATTACTAACAGGAAATTCCATCTCCACATGAGTCGCCGATTGTATAGCCGGATATGCCATCGCAATTATCTTACGGTCAAGCACATTATTTATTTCATGTTTTTGTTCCGATATGCAGATTACACTATTATCCTTTGCTTCAACCGGAATATACAGCAAGCGCGTAAGATCGAGACCATCAGGAACCCCGGGCTTAACTTTCAATAGGTCCGGGCGACCGATAATCTCGTCAAGTTTCCTTATTCCTCGCTCCGACATCATCTCACGAATGCGACGTGCAAGAAAACGGAAATATCTTACAAGATACTCGGGCGACCCATCATATTTGGCTCTTAGTTCAGGATTTTGGGTCGCTATGCCAACAGGACATTTATTGGTATGGCATCTTCTGTCCATTATACACCCAAGCACTATCATAGCCGCTGTAGAGAATCCGTAATCTTCTGCTCCAAGCATTGCCATCACCATCACATCTCGGGCTGTTTTCAGTTGTCCATCTGCCTGCAGCCTGACCTGTCTTCTAAGATTGTTGATGACAAGAGTTTGCTGTGTTTCTGATAATCCAAGTTCTACAGGCGTTCCTGCATATCGTATTGAGGATGCCGGAGATGCTCCGGTGCCTCCATCGCTACCGGATATTGTGATCAGATCACTTTTAGCCTTGGCAACACCTGCTGCTATTGTGCCTACTCCACATTCCGACACAAGTTTTACCGAAACTTTGGCATGAGGATTGACATTCTTCAGATCAAAGATCAATTGTGCAAGGTCTTCGATTGAATATATGTCATGATGTGGCGGAGGAGAGATAAGTGATATACCCGGGATTGAGTGACGAGTACGAGCTATTACCTTATCAACTTTAAAACCCGGAAGTTGCCCACCTTCTCCCGGCTTTGCGCCTTGAGCCACCTTAATTTGGATTTCATCAGCATTCACAAGATAGTTGGCAGTGACGCCAAAACGTCCGGATGCCACTTGTTTGATTGCAGACCTCACAGATGTTCCGTCTTCTCTCAGTGCAAAACGAGAGGAATCCTCACCACCTCTGTATAT
>CAMWQF010000395.1 GCA_947176285.1 uncultured Porphyromonadaceae bacterium | reverse complement strand
CTCTTGAAAAGAAAATAGACAGATTCTCGTTTTTTGACTACAGCATGAACGAGGCCCTGCACATGACGGAGGAGGAACGGGAGATTGTGGTAGGGCTTCTGCGGAGTATGGAGGCTGAAATCGACAAGCCTCGAGACTCTCATCAGGACAATATAATAGTGGGATACATAGAGTTGCTGCTAAATTTCTGCCAACGGTTTTACGACCGCCAGTTCATGACCCGCAAGCTGGACAATACCGATATCCTCATACGCTTCCACGAGGAACTCAAGAATTACTATGCGTCGGAGCATCAGCTGAGACATGGGATTCCTACCATTCAGTTCATGGCTGACAGATTGAATCTGTCGCCGAGCTACTTAGGCGACCTGATAAAACGCTCTACAGGAACAAACGCGAGTAAATATATCCAGCGGATGGTGATTCAGGAAGCCAAGAACCTGCTTTCGTCCGGTCAGAACATATCCCAGACCGCCTATAGCCTCGGCTTCGATTATCCGCAGCATTTCACCCGTTTCTTCAAGCGAGAGGAAGGCATCACCCCTAAAGAATACTTGACTCGCCGAAAATCATAATGCCATTGATAATGGTATCGCTAACTTTAATACATAAGTAAAAGATTGAATTACCTATATGGAACAGATACTTCCCTTCTCTGAGGAATCACAATATAAAGAGATTTTGCAACAGGCGGTAGTAGTTATAGAGTCATCCAGATCTAAGGTAGCTCGCGCTATTGTTGGTGCCTCCAATGAAATGCATTGGCGCATAGGACAGCTATTGTATGAGCGTAAGCTTGATAGTAAATATGGGGATGGAATAGTAAAAAGACTCTCTGTGGATTTGAAAACTATGTATCCAAAAATGGGTATGTCGGTTAGTAATTTGTGGGCAATGAAGAAATATTACGATCGTTTTCATCTATCAGATTCAAAACTCCAACGCTGCGTTGGAGTTTTGCCATGGCGGCATATAAATCAGTTGATGGCCAAACTGAAAGATGATGACGATGCCATCCAATACTATGCTGACAGAACTATCGAAAAAGGATGGAGTTGCGATTTGTTGGTTAATGCCATCAAGATGGAGATGCACAAGCAATCACCGGATAAAAATGCTTCTAACAATTTTGCATCAACACTCCCGACTATTCAAGCTGCTTATGCAAATGAGGTATTTAAGGACACATATTATATGGGATTCCTCGGTGTTACTGAACCAATTCTCGAATTGGAGCTTGAGCGAAGATTGGTTGAAAAGATTAAGCAGTTCCTCCTTGAACTGGGACAAGGTTTCACTTACATCGGTAATCAGCATACACTGAACTATAATGGCAAGGACTACAGGGTCGATATGCTGTTCTTTCACCGAGGGCTTCGGTCATTGATAGCCATTGACTTGAAAATTTCCGAGTTTAAACCGGAATATGTAGGCAAGATGAATGTATACCTTTCACTGCTTGACCGTTTAGAAAAAGGCAAAGATGAGAATCCATCTATCGGTATCATCCTATGTGCAGAGAAAGACAATGTGGAGGTTGAACTTGCACTTGACGGTTTCAATAAGCCAATTGGAGTGGCGGAATACAAACTAATAGTTCCACAAAAGGAATTGAAACAACTTATAACCGAGGAAATAAGAGTATTCAATGAGGAAATACTTAGAAGTCATTGATAGCACAAGTACCAGATTAACAAAAAATGAAAGCAACCATAGTACTTATAGCAGATAATGATGCCGAGAATTTCGGCAGAAAACTGATGTTGGAAGCTCATCGCTATGGCAATATGGGCTTTGAAATGGCACGTCTGCCACAACATGTATCTTTGAAGCAGCCTTATTCGATTCCGAATCTTGAGGAAATGGAACATTTTTTCGACAGATTTGCAAGAACGCTATCTTCAATGGATATTCAATTTACGGGAATGGAACTTTTCCCTTCAAATGTGCTTGGTGGAGTGGAATCAGGATGCTTAAGTTTGCGGGTAAAAGAGACATCCCAACTTAAAGATGCCCAAAAGCGATTAAACGAATATTTGACAAAGACATTTGGCCCATGTCCGGCAGAGCATGATGACGATTACATTTTTCATATGACCTTTGCCATTGGAGGCGCTCCATTCAATGCGTATCAAATAGCCTACGGTCAGTTGAAAGATAAAAAATTAGATTATACTTTCCGATTCAGTAGGTTAGGCCTTTTCTATTATGATGACGATAGCATCACCCCAGGTAGCTATTTCTGCTACAAGGTCTGTGATTTATTATGAGTATTCATTTCTGAATATAATTGATTATCCTGTTGTCAGGATTCAATGGTGTGACGTCGTCGAGTCGTAGCGAATCTACCATGTGAAGTGTCCCCTGTTTGTACTTTTGGAAGTGTTCGGACGCGATGTGGCTCTTATAGGCTTCCTGACTGGCGTACGTCTCCAAAATAGTGATGTTGCATGGATTCTCCTTGTCAGCCACTGCATACATGGTAAGAACCCCCGGTTCCGTCTCCAGCGATATGGTCCCTACCTCCATCGCATATTTCATATACTCGTCAAGATAGTCGGGATTGACCTGTATCTTGGATAGCCGCACTATTCCGTCGGCCTGCATCGGTAGTTTCTCGCACATTTCCTTTTCCTCCTGTGTATTGCCATCGCCGCAGGCATTGAAAACAATCAATCCCGCAGCGATAGCCATCATTATCTTAAATATCCGTATCATTTTTTATTCCAGTTGTCATGCATCTTCCGGCATTTGCCGATCACGTCGCCTGAAAGGATATATGAGTACGTCGGGAACTCGAAGAGTA
>CAMWQF010000394.1 GCA_947176285.1 uncultured Porphyromonadaceae bacterium | reverse complement strand
ACAGACTTTTTTTTATTAAATTTGTCAAATGAAAAATTTGATTGTCAGCTTCCTTTTGATACTATTCATCGGCTGTGCAGAAAAAAAAACAAAACAACCTGAAATGTTGCCAGAAGAGGAAATTCCTGCATTTCGAGAAGCCGCAGAAAAAATGACCCAATACATTGTGTTGGAAGATTCAGCATACCATTTTACCATATCTAAAGAAAAGGCTCTTGAAAATGGTATCCCTGAAAAATACTATTATAGGATGCAACAAGAATTAGATCTTGCAAACTACACTATCAGAGAGCATAATAAAAAAGGTATTCCAATTACAGTCCCTGAATATAAAATCGAATAGGAATGGATGCTTGTAATATTATTACCGTTTGAGGCCTCGATTCTGCGTCCGGTTCCCTTCCTCCAGGACAGAAGGGAAATTGGAGGTCAGGTGATTCAACTCCTTGCTGCCTTTGTCGAACTGTTGGTTTTCAAGGAATGGACGTGCAAACACCTTCAGGGTGTGGACCGCGTTTCTGACATCGGTACTGTCGGCAAGGTATTCAACAATCGTGTCTCGGTGCCGTATGCTGAACTCCCTTAACACCGACTTGAAGAACTCCATAAACGACTTGACAGCCTCATTAAGCTTCTCATGCAACATATCGAGCATAGCCTTAAGCCTTGCGAGAAGGTCGTCCTTCTTACGTTTAAGCCTCTCAATCTTTGTGGTGGAAGCACTTTCAAGATTGCGGTTTTCTTAGACAATTCGTACTATGCTGATATAAACAATAAAAGAGTGTACTATTCGTTTTTATTAGTGTAGTAATTCCCGATTTCAGGATGAGAAATATGAAGATAAAGATTTATTTATTAGCTATTTTTTCACTTACATCATATATACTTAATGCTAAGGTGAATGTAGGAATTGAAGCTATGCCTCAATTCTCCGATAAACTATCATGGGGTGCCGGTGTTAACTTGGAAATACCTCTTGGCAATAAACTATATCTTTCTCCGGGATTGTCATATTCCTTACGTCATAGATACAACCAGTCATTGATTGAAATCACAAAATATAGTCCCGAAGGGGATATGTTAACTTCATATGAAAAAGCGTCCTTGGATGTTAAATCTAACAATATCAACATTCCTTTTTTAGTGGGCTACAAAGGTTATATTGGATCAGCATATACAATTAAAGCAGCTGGAGGTATTTATTACGCTTATTGTATGAGTGGGAAATCAAAATTAACGATGGATGATAATGGCAATATTTCTCAGATGCTTCTTCCATTTATAGAGACTGCAATTGCAAAACGATCGGATTTTGGACTGTGCTTTGAAGCAAAATGTCTCTTTTACAAGCATTATCAGGTAGGACTCAATCTTCAACATGGTTTGACAAAAATTTATAAGGGGCATTATGTCCAAGTAATAAACGATCCCCTCTCATTTCATAGACTTGGTCCTGGAATTCAGTTCCATCAATCTATAGGACTCTCGTTGGGTTATTTGTTTTAGTCTCCCTTTCTATTGATACTCAATTCTTAGTTGTGTGATTTGGAAATTATGATTATTTTTGCGTTTTGGGATAATAAAGACAGCAAAACTTCTATATCTGTTGCAGTTCTGCAAAAATGTTATATATAAATAAGTTCTATGAAATTCAGTGAGGAAGAAGTCTATGTGTTGGGAATGGCGTTTTCTTTGGTAGTTTCCCTATTGGTGTCTATTCCATTTTGCAAGGTGAATTTGAAATCGTATTGGAGTCACAAACGTCGTGATTCGCTCAATGATTTGATAACCATTACGATATTTGGTCTGTTGTGTGGCGTCATGCTTATTTATGGATGCAGGATAGTTTTTTATTATTCATCCGTATGGTGGGTCTTTATCATAGGAATCTGTTTGGAATGTATAGCCCTTTACGTTTATCTCACGCCTCTGAATCGAAAGTATATTGAAAATAATGTTCAATCGTTGACCCCGGAAGAAGCCGCTGCCTCTATTCGCAAGCGTGAAGTGCCGGTTTTTAATCAATTATTGGGTATTATGCTGCTTAATGGGGGGCTTGCGATGTTAGGAGTTGGTTTTTTTGACTGGCTAATGCCGGATGTGGTTGAGATTCAGGACAGTCCGAGAAGAACATGTTATGAATATAAGGTAAACAGTTATTATGCTTTCCCATTTGAAAAAGGGATGAAGCCCGGAGGATCTTATATAGATAATCTTACAAATGATACCATTTACAGATTAGTTATAGATTATGCCTTTCTTGGAGAAGAATTATATAATTACTATACAGTACAGGGCAAGTATCCTCCGAATTCGTTTTGCAAGATGCCCGGGAGGACATTACATGTCATGGATACAATAGCTCCGGTAATGCTGCCATCATACGGAAGGCTTGGGCGATATCGCACACAACGGGCATATCTGACAGACTATACGCACATGTGGGATTTCAAGTCGGCTAACTTGTTCCAATTTGGACTTAAAGGAAACAAGTGGGTGGATACAATTAAGGAAGACCGCAATACATTAATCCGTGAGAATTATAAAGAGTATCGGGCTTATAAGGTGATCAATCCTTATCCTTATCCTCGTCTTGTGCCTGACTCATTGAGAAGAAAATCATCGCGTAAGCATAAGAATTCTAAAAAAAATAATTACTTAAATTGACTCTGATGCTTAATTAACTCCATATAGATTTTGGTTAAGGGTAGAGAATAGCACAATAACTCCCATGCACATAATAAATGACACAAAACTACCTATAAACAGAAGAATAGTATATCTTTTCCATTTCTTAAGCCATTCCTCATCCTTCT
>CAMWQF010000393.1 GCA_947176285.1 uncultured Porphyromonadaceae bacterium | reverse complement strand
TCTCTTGACACATACGCATTTGTTAAGCAGGTATATCACGCCGACAATCTGCAATTACTTATGCACCCTGTGAATATCGACGTTTCTGCGTTAAGTCTGTATCTTGTGTGGAGCCGGCCTATACTTTTTTGGACTCCGAATGTTACAGCAGGGGTGTACCGGCAGTGGCTCACCATTGATAACAACAGATACAATAAGCCTTTATACTCGTACTATTTTGACAATACTTTCTCTCTGCCACATGGGTGGTCTATTACTGCTAATATCAGCGGAAGATCACAAGGCGATATGCACACTAACCGCTTCGGTAGTTCATGGTTCACTATGGACGCGTCAGTGGGCAAGTCATTCCTGAACAAATCTCTCACTCTTAAACTGTCTGCAACTGACATTTTCAACACAGCCAACAACGAGTGGACTATGAACACTTATGGCGTTTTCGTCGATAAACAACAGAGTTATGACAATAGAGGCGTAGCCCTGAACATAATCTTCAATTTTCAGCCTCGTAAAAGCAAATATAAAGGTTCGGCGGCAGCAGAGTCAGAGATGAATCGACTTTAATAGAAACAGTAACTCATACTACACGGAAACCTCGGCAATAATTGTCGGGGGTTTCTTATCACATAAGGACTTTTACCGTACCACGATACTTTTGCACTCTCTATGAGCGGAATATCCTAAATTTTTCGTAACTTTGCCGTCGGAAAGGTTACGACCGCTCCACGACATTTTGGAAAAATAAGAAGCGTTATGCGTCTTGCTAACTTAAAACCTTAGAAACTTTTAGTCTTGATGCAAGGGATAGCATAGTGGTTCTCACGCGTATAGCGTTGGCTGCTATTGTTACATCTGTATCAAGGTTTCCTACGACCCTCATTTTAGACGTGGCATAGTTGGCTAACGTTTTCTTTTTAAGAATCCAAGTATTCAAGAATTTTGTAAGTGTTTACTATGCTTTTCAAGGGAGCGTCATTTGCCTTTGAAAACTCCACCAAGTCGGCAAACGCCTTTATCTCCGACAGAAACCCCTGGGCGTAAATCTGGTTGTTCGTCGCCATCGGGCTGAAGCCGTCCCTGAGTGAAATTACCTGCTCGCTTGAAGTGAAAAGCCCTGTTTTCTCGAGAGGGATCCCCAGTATCCTTGGAGGATGGGCGGAAAAAGAAAGCCTCTCCATCTTGTCAAGTCTATATTCACCGGCAGAAGTGTTCACCCTCAAGGATTCCTCAGTTCGCCCCCAAGAATATGCGGTAGACAACTCAACGGTCCCATTTACATTCTCATGCGCAAGCAGCAACTGGATTGTCGTGTCAGACCTGGATCCTGCTCTCAGGCAGCCCTTTATCTCAGCCCTCCCGAAAAGGAACATGCAGAGGTCTACGGGGTGAATGAAAAGGTCAGTGACGGGATTCCCTTCCGGATAAGCCCCTGTATGGTATGAAAGTGAGTAATTTCGCGGCTTCTCCGACCTCAATCTCCTCATCAGGTCGCGAGTGAAAGGGGAAAAGCGCTTCTGCATCCCCACCATCACCTTGCCTTCAGGATCATCCTCAATGAGTGAATCGAGTTCCTGCAAGGAACTGCAGGGGGGCTTCTCGACAAACACATATTTGCCTGACTTCACGATACGAGACACGATGCCGTAATGAGCGTCAGGAGAAGCGCATACAAAGACGCCCCTTATTGACTCATCGTCAAGTATAGTGTCAAGGGAAGTCGTGGCTGTCACCCCGAATTTCCGTTCAATGTCCGGGATCTTGTCGGCGTGCCTGCAGCATATGTATTTCAACCTAATCCCAAGATACTGAATGACGGGATAAAGATTCTGCAAAGCATGGCTTCCCACGCCCACAAACGCATAGCAAGATTCATACGGAGAGCCGATCATCCTCCGGTTGCGATGGGATCTCCATCTTCCCAACAGATTATTCATGCCTGGATAAACTTTTTAGATATTTCCTGTAGTTCATTGAAGGATCCCCGCACCAACGGTATTTGCCGTAGAACATCTCTATGAGTTTCTTTGGCAACAGTCTCTCGAGGTTCCTTAAAAGTATAATGTCGTATTTGCGGTGAAAGTTTATCCAGCATCCGTTGCATTCCTTAGAGAGCCTGCATTGTGTTGAGACGCTCTGCCTGGAATTGAATATCTCGTCAAGGCTATTCTCCCTGATGTTTCCGAGCGATAGGTCCAGGTTCTGGCAAACTGGCACGTTTCCGTCTGGATGCACGACAAGGGAACTGGAGATAGAGTTGCATCGCAGCCGGAGATTCCCCTTCCTCCACTGGTCGTAAAGGGCAATGAAATCGAAGTTCTCCTGAGTTTGATGCACGCTTTGGGGAATCTGGGATACAAAGTCTTGGTCAGAGGCGCTGATCATCTCAGCGGTAGTGTCGAAGTAGTCCATAGTTCCGTAGATTCCGATCCGAATGTCGATGCCGTATCTCTTAGCCAGAGCAATTACAAACTCCATGTCCTTGAAAGAGTTGAAAGGAGAGAGGCAGAACATCAGGGATATAGGGATCTCATCCTTGAGTTCCTCGATCACTCGGATCACCTTGTCATAGCCGTCAACGCCCCGCATATGCCTGTAAGTCTCCCTGTTTCCGTCGAGGGAGACGTACAGGTGTTTCGGACGGTATTCCCTCGTCAGGTCAATCACCTTCTGAGGGGCAAGGCAATTGGAAAGGAGTGTGTAGTTCGGATGGTTTTTGCAGAACCAGTCCATTATCTGCTCCGCCTCGGGATGCAGCGCAAACTCGCCACCCTCAAGCCCGACGGTGGTGTGAGGGCCGATGCATCGGCTTGACATCATCTCCA
>CAMWQF010000392.1 GCA_947176285.1 uncultured Porphyromonadaceae bacterium | reverse complement strand
TGTTTTTTATGAATTGAATTATTAATTAACAACCAAAGCATTAGGATGGTTTATTTATTGGGAGTAATAACTTTGTTATTATAAAATTTTATTTTGGTAAATCTAATTTTGTAAGATCAATAAATTCCTGAAGCACAAACGGAGTGAGAACGTTGGCTAAATGATAATTTAGACAGAATCTAAATTAAGGTGAGAGTTGTGAATAAATTGACGGAAAGTTTGGTGAATTGTAGATTTAGGTTTAAATTTGCATTACAAAACGAGCTGATAACACTTATAAAAATAACAAACCTTTAAAAGAATTACAATTATGGCTTATGTAATTGGCGACAACTGCGTCGCATGTGGCACTTGCCAGAGCGTTTGCCCTACTGACTCAATCACAGAGGGCGATATCTACCACATCAATCCGGACACTTGCATCGACTGCGGTAGCTGCGCACAGGTTTGCCCGAGCGATGCTATCTCAGAAGGCTAATCTTCCGAGAATACGCAATGCAGAAACATGGGGTGCTGAATAAAAAATTCAGCACCCTTTATGCTTTTTATTTAGCGCTCTTGCTTCTTATAAACCATAAACTTACCCCTATTGTCCTTACTTCTGATGGGCGTATATGGCTTGCCTTATGTGTTGTGTCGGCTTCTAACCATACTGCTCCCGGTCATAATTTGCAATCGTACCCATTTGGGTATGGCACAGACTGATTTCTCATGTTAATTTTGCATCAGAATTTTAAATAACATGGGATATGAAAACATACTTAACTACAATTTTGCTGGCAACATGTACATTCGTTGCGCATGCACAAGAGGCGAACGATTCGATTGCTCAACAAGAACTTAATGAGATTGTGGTGCAGGCTCCTAAAGTGATTCACAAAGCAGATATGGACGTATATCATCCATCAAAAAGCGCAGTAGATAACGCAAAGAATGGCATACAGTTACTTTCTAACCTAATGATACCCGCTCTCTCAGTTAGCGATGCTTTGGGAACCATCACTTCTGCAGGACAAGCAGTGCAAGTTCGCATAAATGGGCGTGAATCATCGATAGACCAGGTGAAAAATCTTCTTCCTTCCTCAATAAAAAGAGTTGAATGGATTCAAAATCCGGGACTTAGATATAATGGAGCCTCGACAGTTCTTAATTTCATTGTTACCAATCCCAATGTAGGAGGTTCGCTTATGCTAAACACTATGCAGTCCTTAAATCAGGCATTTGGAAGAGACAATGCAAGTATGAAATTTAATTTCGGTAAGTCTCAACTTGAAATCGGAGGTAATTATAAACTTACAGAAAATCTTAAAGTACATCGAGACTATAAAGAAACTATAATATTTCCTGACGGTGCCCAACTTATCCGCGATGAAAAATCACTCGGAGGAAGAGTGGATAATTCTATGGGTAATGCATGGATTTCCTATAACTATATTAAACCTGATACAACAGTGATAGTGGTGGATGCCAACGGTTTTTTCATGCCGAACGATAAGAATGCGTACTATGGACTGATGTCATCCGTTTCTAAAACGCCGGAAGTAGAACTAACCGATATTAATGGCAACAATGGATCTCGTCCCTCGCTTTCGGCTTATTTGGAGCAGCATTTCCCTAAGAGGCAAATGCTTGTGGTAGATTTCAAGACACAATATTATATAGGACGTACTTTCTCTGATTATATTGAGAAACTCCCTAACTCATATGAATCTCTCATAGATATTCACACAAGCATTAAGGATCGAAATCAACTTTATGCAATGGAAACTGATTATATAAAGAATTGGAGTAACTCGCGACTCACAACCGGGGCAGTCTATGCTGCAAACCGTAATAAATCAATATATGAAAATCTGGATAACAAAGTTTTCCATCAACGGCAGGATAAAGTGTATTTCTTCGCAGAATATTTCCAACGTGTCAAGAAGTTCACTTTCACTGCGGGACTCGGGGTGCAATATACGGATTTCTTGTTCAAAGAAACCGGACTCGGCAGTCACTCATGGAATTTTCGTCCACAGGGAGCCATTACGTATTCCATCAACCCGAAGCATCAAATCCGTCTGAACTTTGATTCTTGGCAATCCACTCCAACTTTGGCGGAATCGAATCCCAATCCTCAGCAGATTGACGGGATACAATGGCGTATTGGAAATCCAAATCTCAAAACTTCTACCAGTTATATGCTTACATTGCGTTATAATTTCCAAATTCCGAGGGTAAATGGACAGTTCGGTATCAGAGCCTATTCGTCTCCTAACGCCATAACTCCGCTTTTTGAATGGCAGATGGATAAACTTGTGAATACGTATGAGAACAGTAGAGGATTGCGTAACCTTTCCTTTTTCATTGCTCCGCAAATAGAAGTTATACCTGATTGGATGGTCATCAGCGGCTATCTTGACTGGCGAACGGAGCGAATGCAAGGTAAAGGATATGATCTCACCAATAGTGACTGGTATGGATATGCAACAATGCAGGTTCGCCACTGGGGTTTCACTTTATCCGCACAATATATGCGTGCCCAACGTAACCTATGGGGAGAAAACATTTCTTGGGGTGAAGATATAAATGTCATTGATCTTACTTACAACTGGAAGCAGTGGGGTTTTACCGCTGGGTGCCTAATGCCCTTTGGAAAATATGATCAAGGCTCAATAAATCTAAGTAAATGGAATACGAGCGAAAGCCATATGCGACTTAATTTCCGAATGGCATATATCGGTATCAACTACAACCTGCATTGGGGACAACAGAAACAGAAGACCAACAAACGTATTAACGTATCCGGTGATACCGATCAATCGACAGCCGGAGGTCGATAATA
>CAMWQF010000391.1 GCA_947176285.1 uncultured Porphyromonadaceae bacterium | reverse complement strand
TATCCTTTCCATTTCGAGTTCGTCATGGAAGAGGATCCCGACTGGGCCGAGGCTCACTATTGGCTCGACCCTCTCAATTCATGATTATTTATCTGACTTAATTATGCCTAAATATCAGAATTATTTCGTATATTTGCACATTTGTTTATGATATGGTACTCTCGGTAGATGATATTAGGCGGCTCGCATCGGGTAATGAAGGCGTGGATGTTGAGTTTAAGGAGACCACCGGACAATTAAACCGTGGTATGGAGACATTATGCGGTATGGTCAATGGCAATGGTGGGATTGTTGTGTTCGGTATCTCTAACAAAGGAAAGATTATCGGACAGGAAATCGGCGATAAAACCACTCGCGAGATTGGCGAAGCATTGAATAAGTTTGATCCGGCCATAGACCTTCAGCCTCAGTATATCAAACTTGAAGATTCTGAAAAATATCTTATAATCTTTCAGAATGATGGAATGGAACCGGATAAACCATTCCTGTGGGACGGCAAACCATATATGCGTCATGACAGCGTGACAAGTGTCATGCCACGCGAGAAGTTTGTCAGGCTTCACGAACTCAACCATGGATTGATCTACAAGTGGGAGAATGAAGTCAATGATAGGATTAGAATTGAGGATCTTGACGACAGGCGTATATTGAACGTGGTCCATAATGCAGTACGTCGAGGCCGTCTGTCAAGCGATGCGCTCAATGACAGTGTATCCACTGCATTGACGAGGCTGAAACTGATAAAAGATGGAAGGGTCTGCAACTCGGCTGCAGTGCTGTTCGGTAAGGATTTTACAGACTATCCACAGTGTAGGCTACGTCTCGCCCGATTTAAGGGTACCAACAAGCAGTTTTTTATAGACAACCAGCAGGTGGAAGGTAATATCTTCGAGCTTGTGGATGCTGCCATGGCATTCTTTTTCAAGCATCTTAATCTATCTGGAACCACCCATAATCGTTTATACCGCGAAGATGAGCTTGAAATACCATATGACGCTCTGCGCGAGAGTGTGGTAAACGCATACTGCCATATGCGATGGGGTTATGAAATAGCGACTGTTGGCATAGCGATATATGACGATAAAATAATTATTGAGAATGCGGGACGTTTTCCGGTGAGGATATCTCCGAACGCACTCATGAAGGAGGAGGAGGAAGATCGGAAGAATACATCTATGCCGCCAAATCCTGTAATTGCCAATGTCATGTATCTTGGTGGTCTTATCGAGCATTGGGGGCGTGGTCTGTCGATGATGGCAAGGGAGTGTGAGAGGGTTGGATTGCCTACTCCCTCATTCAGTCAGGACGGAGTTATTGTCAAGATAAGCTTTATGCGTCCTGATAGTACAAGTAATGATACGGTCGGAGTAGGTAGAAACTCAGTAGAAGTACAGTCGGAGTACAGTAGAAGTACAGTTGGAGTACAACTGAAGGATTATAAAGACTCTGTTATACGTTTGGTAAAAGTTATAGGTGAAGATTGGTTTACTTCATATGAGTTAAGAGAAACACTTGTCTTTAAATCAAAGACAACGTTTCGTCAAAATTATTTAAACCCAGCAATTAAGGCAGGTTTAGTAACTCTTGAAAATCCGGATAAACCGAATGCTCCAAACCAGAGATATGGATTGACAACAAAGGGAAAGGCTCTATATTATGCGAATCAGAAAGCTGATGAAGTCGTCCGAAATGACGCGCGTTGTGGCGATGGTGGCGTTCAATATGACGCACAAAATGACGTTCAAAATAAGGATAATGACTCTCAAAACATCCATGACAAAATCATAGAGATTATAAAAGCGGAGCCAACAATACGCAGAGATCGGATAGCAAATAAACTAAATATCTCACGTAAAACAGCCGAGCGACATATGCAGAGCCTTGGTATCGCATGGCTCGGCCATCCTAAGACTGGCCGCTGGATAATGATAAAAGAAATATAAAGGATAAGAAGGAGATGATATCATTTATGAGCGGATTTGATAAATTGCGGTTTCGGATCCGGTCTATAAATCAACGAGTCATTCTTCTTGTAGTTCCAGAATTTGTGGTAAACATTGCCATCGTTGTCTCTATATTCCCAATTGCCAAATTCATTAAACAAAATAAAACGACCGTTGGATACCGCCCATCCTTTCATTGATATTCCATTTTGTGGATCATATCTTTTTATAAAAACTATGGAATCGTCGGCCCATATGGGGAAATCGAATGATATTGAAGTATTTGGACGTATACTATCAATATTACTTACAATGTGGTCGGAAGCTAACCACAGTTTAATGTCATCGATCTTTCTTAGAGTATCATTTTCAATGAAAGGTGTTTGCATATTATATGTATTGAGCCATTCCCGGCTCTTGCTGATATAATATTCATCCTGACCACTGTGATAACTAAATTTAATAATGTAAGATATATCATAAGGATCATCAGGAATTAAAGTGACGTAATATACGCCCTCAATATCATATGAAAGAGTGTTCTGAGGCAATCCAATTTCTGATAAGACTATCGGTAAGCGTTGGTTGGCGTTGATAAAGCTATCTAACTCATATATTAGTTCTGTTCTGGTCTTTTCATAGTCTTTTCTAGCATCCCTTCCCATAGATGATACTGCAATCCAATTTAGAATAAAAATGGATAAAGGTAGTATAACTGCAAGCGTTACTATAATTGTGATTATAGTAACGCCGCAACCTATTGGATTTTTACTTTTCAAGTCTCTATCCATTATGCTGATAGGTGTGGAATAGCAAATTGATGCTATTTCCGGCAGATGACGCTGCCGCTGGCCTGGTGGGTGGCGAGGATGAGCATCTCGGCTATCTG
>CAMWQF010000390.1 GCA_947176285.1 uncultured Porphyromonadaceae bacterium | reverse complement strand
CTTTATATACAATTTATCCATACTGTCCTAAATTTTAGGACAAAGATAGCACTTTTTGTCCTAAAAAAAAAGACATCAATATATTTTCTGAAAAAAAATAATTCAGCGAAGCCGTCATAATGGTCAAATGCAAACTTTTACGGCATTTCCCCTTACAAACGCGCACGCCGACAACGATTTTTTATCTGATTCTAATTCTGATAATGATATTGTATCTTAGGGTGTATCCATTTGCATCTCTTTGCATGCATTTGCATCCAGATGCTCGGATGCTTTATTATACTTTTTCCAACGGGTATTAGCAGCTGCGCGTCATCTTTAGCATATTTCCAAACTATGGAGTCTCATCCGGTCAATCTCATAGCGGATAAACATCTTTTGGACGCAGCAAATTACAATGCATCACTCATAGCTGCCCCTTATCTCAATAAAATGGGTTCTTCTTCAATTTAGTTGAACTTGGATATATTTTGATTGAAGGCACAACGCGGATCGCTACTCTTCGCTTGCTTTTCCCGCTGAAGGCGGCGGATTTGCGCAGATTTTATTATAATTTTGCTTCTGATTGGACCTACTCGACTTGTGCGTGCGCACGCGGAGATTGGATGAGCTGCGCTTCGCTAGCTATTGCGGAAGACAGGCTCTGCAACTTTTCAACTAAATTACAGAAGAAACATAAAATGAGTCACCATAATTTGACTAGACATCAATTAAAAAAGATCTAGAGAGCATTAATAATATTGAGGATGAAAGTTAAGATAAAATATCAAGCATTCAATTACAGGACCTTTTTATCAACTAAACTTTTGATCGGAAATTCTCCATATGTCGATTGTAAATGAACTACGTGGATTTTTATGCGCCATTATGTTTTTGATTTTTGATAAAAAAATTCAACAAATATTGTAAGGTTAAAAAATTTGTGTTATCTTTGTGGTGCATATCGTTTGCCGAGGTCCGATATGGGCTCGTGGGCGGGTGCATATACTTTTTACAAAGCGTTTACTTACGCTTATTCTTGACCTATCGGAATCTCGCAAATTCTAATCACAGTCAAGAATATGGCAACGGTAGATGTCTTCGGGTATGAATATTTTAGAGATTGTGTTTTCACAACCTCTAATTCTAATATCATACAGCGTGAGGCTTCGGCGTTGCTCTATTCTTCTGTGATGGGCAATGCGAGAGCCTCGATAGGGAGAACGAGCAACAGGTACAGACTCTCACGCTTTTATTATATTTATGTTGGACCGTGAGTCTTCCAGCAAAAAAGTTCACAGTCCAACCATGAATAAGGTTATCTACTTAATGTTTTGTGCATTGGCCCTTGCATGTACAGTTCAAGCCTCACCAGCTGATCAAACAAAGAAAACTAATAGTGAGCGTAATGCTGAGTATCGAAAAGAATATGATGTAAAGGCAAGCAAAGCTGCCCGCAATCGTGCAAAGGAATTGGTTAAGGCAGGGTGGAAACCGGTAGGTTCAGGCAAGTCAATTGAAGCGCAGCTTGACCGTGCTTGGCAATATGAAGAGCCTAATGAAAACGGAGAATTTGAGTATATAGTGCAACCCGGAACTTCAGTTGGCAATACCTTAGCTTCAGCTCAAGCCGCAGCCAAGCAACAAGCGCGCCTTGCATTGGCAAAATCACTCGAAACCGAAATGGCTGCTTTAATTGATGGATCACTTAATCATATTGAGGTGAGTGATGAAGATGTCAATGATGAAAACACAATGAATGAAGTAAACACCTCCTTTGTTAGGCAAAATTTAAAGAAAGCTATCGTTATTTCTGAGTGGTATCGAAAAAACGCCAATGGTAAATATGAAGTAGAGGTATCAATGGCTATAAAGATTGCGACATTCAAGGAAGAAGCCAAAGACGCATGGCTTAATGAAATAAAGAACAAGAACGAGGATCTATTCTATAAGCTAAATCAGAAATTGGAACAGTTGAAATCTGAATGAAGCGCATAGCCGAAACTCTGTTAATGGTGCTCTTATTGTATTCAGGGATGATGGCCCAGAAGCCTATAAGGGTCAAAACCACATATACCTATGAAGGTAACAGCAATGAATCTCCCGCCGAGGCTGAAGAAATAGCGTTACTAAGAGCTAAAATTCAAGCAATTGAAGAAACTTTCGTTACAACTGTATCAGAATCAGCATCCAGTATAAATTCAACACAGTTGGATGAGGACTTTTTCTCCTCCTATTCCAATTCTTCGCTTAAAGGAGAATGGATAGAAACCATCGATGGATATCCGAAATTCAAGTACGAATTCAATGATCGAAGGCCAATCGTTACTTGTACAATAGAAGGATATGTAAAGGAAATTACGGGGATTCGAACGGAATTTGAGGCTGTAACACTTAAAAATTCGCCTAATATAAGATTTACCTCCAATGAATTTAGTGATGGAGATGATATGTTTTTATATTTTAAATCACCTATTGGCGGTTATCTCAACATTTTTCTTCTATGCCTCGACGATGACACGGCTCTATGTCTGCTTCCCTACAAGGAGAGCAAAGATGGCACCTATAGAGTTGAGGCAGACAAAGAATATTTCTTTTTCTCAAAGGAAAAGGCAAATAACCTACATGAATTAGTTGATGAATATACACTGACAGCCGAACGTCCAGTAGAGGTAAACGAAGTGGTAATAATTTTTTCGCCTGATAAATTCAATAAAGTGTCATTGAATTTGAAAGAAGAGGACTTGACGGCCATCAAGGAGACTTCAATAGGGAAATTTAACAAATGGTTAGCCAAACTTCAGGCAAAATATAATGATATAACATTAAATAAAATTTCAATTAAAATCACATCAATATGAAACTTCGAATTAGCTACCTCTTAAC
>CAMWQF010000389.1 GCA_947176285.1 uncultured Porphyromonadaceae bacterium | reverse complement strand
GATGAAGAAAATTCTTATGACCCTTACTCTCGCAGTAGCTGCGATGATCGCGATACCAACTTCTGTAAATGCTCAGGATTCAAAACCTGAACAGAAAAAAGAATGCTGCAAGAAGGAGGAATGCAAAAAACCGGACTGTAAGAAAGAGGATTGCAAGAACGATGAATGCAAGAAAGCGGATTGCAAAGATTGCAATGGATGCAAAAAAGAGTGTCAAAAACCATGTATGAAAGATGGTTCCGGAAAGAAAGCGATGCTCAAGCACTCAGGCAAAAAGATGAATGGTGACCCAAGAATGCGCAAGTCTCCTCACGATGCAAGAATGCGTCACGCAGCCGGTGAAAACCCCATGTTTAAAGGCATCACACTCTCTGAAGAACAGAAGGCTAAGATGAAAGAACTCAGGAAACAGGACATGGAGGCTAAGCAGAAATCAAAAGCTGACATGAGAGCCATGAACAAAGAGGAAATGCAAAAACGTCGTGCTGCCTTCGATCAGGAAGTAGAAAAAATCCTTGACAAGGACCAACTCAAGCAATATCAGGCTAACAAAGCAGAAATGGATGCCCGTCGCGCAGAGAAGCAATCCAAACTGCCAAAACTCGAGAAGAAAAATAAATAATAAAACCGCTATATAAAACGGAAAATGGCTGATCTCCGAGGAGATTAAGCCATTTTTTCTTATCAACCAATCCTAACAAGCACCACTACACTGGTTATCCTCAGCTCCTCCCCCTTTAGGGGGGTCGGGGGGCTTTAAGAATTTGCAAAAGTTGAGTTAATACTACATCACTAACTCTTCAAAAAGTCGAGAAAATGTGTCATCAAGATTCTCGCAAACTCCGGGATGCGGCCTTGACGTCTGGATGACACTGCTTTTTACGGCAGATATCCACCTGAATCTCTCCTCCACAGGATATTCCGCCACCGGACCGGCTGCCCTTTTTCCATCTGCAATGTCAACAAAAGCCTGCAATTGCCATCCCAATGCCTTAAGGTCAGCATCCTTCTGCATAGCCCTTATCTTTTCTTCCGAAAGCAATATCTGAACTCTTATCCAGCGGCGCCGCTTGCACATCATCGCCAACCCAACATTTATGAACTCCTCCCGTTCTACACGTGGCACATACCGCACCACAGCATATTCATATTTGTTTAGCTCTTGCATCTTTCACCGCCTTTACAATGTCAACATCCTGAAGTCTCTTCATCAAAAACTTCCTATACACTTCTCTTCTTTCCTCACCCTCTTCTTCTGTGGCATCCTCCCAACGCAGCCAGCCGGAAGGAATTGCATCCACTATCTCAGACAGTTTTTCCGGAGTCAGTCTTTGGCGCATTAGAGCATCCGCTTCTTTCATACGAGTAGCCTTATGAAGCAAAGCATGATCCTTAATGTAAGGGAATGCGGTCATTGCACTCTTCTCCCAATCACTCCATGCATGATGAAAATAGAATGAGGCACCATGGTCGATAAGCCATGTTTCATTATGCCACACAAGCATATTGGTATTCTTGACTGTCCTGTCCACATTAGTGATGAAAGTGTCAAGCCATACAATCCTCGACGCTAGCAATTCATCTACTGGATTAGCATATGGATCAAGAGTCATAGCCCCCTGAAGATAATGCACGCCAAGATTCAGACCCTGACTCCATTTGAGTAGATCCTGAATTTCCTCATCTCCCTCAGCCTGACCAAAATATTCATCAAGATTCAGAAAAACCTGTTCCGGCACAAGCAGTCCTGCAACGCGCGCTATCTCACTGCCAAGGAAGTCGGCAATAAGAGCCTTCTCGCGATGCCCTGCACCGCGAAATTTGACTACATACTTAAATCCATCGTCAGCCTCCGCAAGAGCCGGCAGCGACCCTCCCTCACGGAGCGGAGTAATATATCGCGTAAGATTTTGATTTCTAATTTCCATAAAAAAAATTCTTTCAAGACGGTTTGACCCCATCTATAAACATAACCTCATCATAACCTTAGTTGTTCAATCAATCATTAATAACTCAATTTTTTCTTGCGAAAGTAGAATATTATGATTAAATTTGCACTAAAATCTGTCAAAGAATCCCCAAAATGGAAAATTCTAAAAATAATATATGTGCAATTGTAGCCATTGGCGACAATTTTGAAATTGGCTACAACGGCGATTTAATCTGGCATATTAAAGAAGATCTTAAACGATTTAAGAGCCTTACAATGTGCCATCCGGTAATAATGGGACGAAAGACACGTGATTCTCTTCCAAAAGCGCTACCCGGAAGAACCAACATCGTAATCACCCGCAATCCGGAATACACAGCCTCTGATTCTCTCATAGCCCATTCTCTCACCGAAGCCATCGAAATTGCCAAAAATTCGGAAGGCTCTGAAAAAATCTTCATCATTGGCGGCGGACAGATCTACGAGGATGCATTTCCTTTACTCGACTCTTTGGAAATCACACATGTCTATGATACACCCAAAGAGACAGACACTTATTTCCCTAAAGTGACCCTTGATGATTGGGTTCTCACCGAAAAGTCTGAGATCTTTGAGACTCCCGACGGACTCAAATATGATTTCGAATCCCTCTCCCGCAAAAAAACCAAACCCTAAAAACCCCGAAACCTAGCCCCATAATTGAAAAAATACTGAGACGAAGTCTCTAATACTGAGCCGCAGGCTCTAATACTGCGCGAAGCGCTAATACTTATATCTCCCTCGAAACCTAGAAACCTCGAAACCCCGACACCCCCACCCCCATGAGAGTAGCAATTAAAATAGGCAGCAACGTGCTGACTCGTCCCGATGGTTCGCTTGATGTGACACGAGTATCTGCTATCGTAGATCAAATATGCAGTCTCCGTAATGCCGGGAT
>CAMWQF010000388.1 GCA_947176285.1 uncultured Porphyromonadaceae bacterium | reverse complement strand
ACCAGTTTACTGAGATTTTGTGCACCTACCAGATTCGAAATCATAGCCAAGAGCAGAGTTATAAGAAAAATTTTTCTCATATATTTGTTTTTTTGTACCTTTGGCTCCCTTAAGGTAATGAATAAATTAAAAAACTTGAGAGCCGTACTTGCTTCCTCTCCCACGCATAGAGATCTTGGAATTAATCACTTGCCAAGGCTCTATGCTGTGGAATAGGCTTTTAGTAACACTTTTTATAGATGAATGAAATCAGTGTACGATCAGTTTCTTTGTCAAGTTGCCTTGACGAATTATATACACATCGGGAGCAAGAGTCTTCAAATAATTTTTGTCACAACCCTTTCTGATGAGTGTGCCATTTACATTGTATATATCAAAATTGATATTGTCAGAGAAAATTGAATCAATACCGGCAACTCCCGTAACAATACATTCCGCTGTAACGCCAGAGCCATCAGAAGCAGAGGCTGTTATTATACATTCTCCCTCCTTATGTATTAAAACTACTCCTTCGGAATTTACTGTTGCAACAGACTCTTCGCTCGAAGACCAGATCAAAGTCTTTTCTGCGGCATTCTCAGGAAGTAGTGTCGCCTCTATCTTATAGAAATGGCCTTCCTCTCCATTCAAGTTCTCCGGAGTCAGTTGAATTGATTCTACTAAGACTGAGGTAACAGTTACAGAACAAGATGCAGTCAAGCCATTGGTCGTAGATGCTGTTATTATAGCACTGCCTCTGTCTATGGCAGTAACTAATCCATTTGCATCTACATCAGCAACTGCGGGATCAGAGGAACTCCATGAAATAGTTGCATTAGTCGCATTTTCAGGTGCGATTATCACATTGAGAATTATCGATTCTCCTTTTAAAAGGTTCACTTCCTTATTATCTATTTCAAGACTTGTTGGTCTTTCTTCATTAATTCCCATAATTTCATGGAATTTATACCAACCCTCTGTGATTCGATATTTTTTAACACTACTGTCAGGCACCTTCAAGACAGCATTTTCATAAACTACGTCTTCGAATCCGTTTTCGTCCAAAGCTGGAGGATTGTCGGCAAGGACTATCACATTCTTAATAGCCATGCAACTGGCAAAATCAGCAGAATCAATTTTTGCAACCAAATTACCGAAAGTAATATCTTTAAGTTCATCGCAATACTTAAAAGGAGATCCGACTATATTTCTTCCAATGTATAGATTTTTAAGCGAGTAGCTGGGCATAGCGTTATAATTGCAATTCAAAGGTTCCAGGGAATCTTCTACAATTACATCCTCAATACCCATGCAACCACAAAAGGCGTTCTTTTTTATTTCTTTGATTGAGGAAGGAATATTTATGGTCTTCAATGAATCACTTTGTAGAATACTATTTTCAATTATGGTGACAAAATTACTGAACGTCACATCATCAATGGTCTCTATTTCGGCAAAAGGAGAACAGTTATTGGGGAAAGAAAGATTGCGACCGATATATAGAGTTTCAATTGGACATCCGGAAAAAAGACCTTTTACTTTTTCATATTCATTTTGTCCTAAGTATAAAGTTTTACTTTCGTCTTCAATAATGAGTTTCTTGAGTGAAATGCATCCATGAAAAGCATAGTCATCTATCGAATCAACTGAATTGGGAATAGTGATAGAGCTCAAACTTTCACAGTCAGAAAAAACTGCATGACTTATTTTAGAGAGACTTTTAGGAATTATTACCGAAGTAAGCGCAGAGCAATTGTAGAAAGCCCATCCTTCAATTGTAGTAACAGAATTGGGGATAGATATCGAAATCAAACTTGTACATCCAGAAAAAGCAGATTTCCCTATTTCTGTCACAGAATCCGATATTGTGACCGATGTCAAACCTGTACAGTTTTTAAAAGATTCTTCCGGTATTGGTATTGATGTGGCATTATTGCCAAATATTAAGGAAGAAAGTGTTTCGACACCATAAAATGGAGATTCTTTTTCAAATAAAATATATCGTCCGAGATATAATGATTCAAGTGGACATTGTTCAAATGAATGGCCCCTATCAGAATAATTATCCCATGACAAAATTTCATCACCATCCTCAATAATGACTTCTTTTAAAGAGACACAGCCATTGAAGACTCCACCCCTGATCATCGTCACAGAATTAGGAATTACCATAGAAGTTAGCCCGCTACAATTCAAGAACGCACTAAATCCAATATTTGCAACAGAATAACCTAAATCAAACGAGGTCAAACCTGTGCAATTCCAAAAAGCGAGTTCACCTATTTCTTTCACGGAATCAGAGCAAGTAAAGGATTTTAAGGCAGTACACCCAGAGAAAGCACATCTTTCAAATGTGGTAACTGAATTACCTACTGTAACTGAAGATAGAGTGGCAAGATCACTAAATGGAGATAATCCAGAAATATTTCGTCCTAGATACAACGTCTCAATTGGACATTCCCTAAAATTCTCTAATGCTTCGGAATATAACATTTCAGCTCCATCTTCAAACTTTATGCTTCTTAAAGAAGTGCAATCAGCAAAAACATCGTTTAATATAGTAACATGATTCCCGACAATTGCCGATGTCAAAGTGTTGATGCTTGAAAACGGCGAGTATTTCCGAAATGATACATTTCGACCAAGATAGATTTCCTCAACAGGAGATCCTGGAAATGACAAACTATTATACAAAAATAATTCTTGATCACTATCAGCTATAATAAGTTTCTTCAGAGATGGACAGTCTTCAAAGCAGCCACTTGCAGAAGGAGCACCTCTGCCGATTGTTACGGATTCTATAGCGTTTAGTCTATCAAATTGATAAGTACCAAGCCTCCCAATATAGAGATTTTCAAAAGAAATAAGGTAATAAATACGGCTAATTAAAAAAT
>CAMWQF010000387.1 GCA_947176285.1 uncultured Porphyromonadaceae bacterium | reverse complement strand
ATATACAACATAGAATTGAGTTGCCCCAAATACACACCTAAAATCATCAGTTTTGAAGTGAAGGATATCGGAAAAAGGGAAACACACAGAACAATCCCGACGGTATACCTGGAGCGCGCGCCTAAAGAACTTGATGAAATCACTGTAACTGCCACAAAAATCAAATTCTACAATAGAGGAGACACTATTGTATATAACGCAGATGCTTTCGAACTTGCCGAAGGATCGATGCTTGATGCACTTATCGCCCAACTTCCAGGAGTAGAATTAAAGGAAGGTGGACAAATTTTAGTCAACGGAGAACCTGTAGAATCACTTCTTCTAAACGGAAGAGAGTTTTTTGACAATAACAATGAATTGATGCTTGAAAACATCAGTGCCTATACAGTCAAAAATGTAGAAGTCTATAAAGGCCATACCACTGACGAGAAATGGAAGAAAGAGACTTATAAAGAAAAACATCTCACCATGGACGTAAAACTCAAACGAGAATACAGCACAGGCTTGACAGCCAATGCGCAACTTGGTTACGGCACATCCGACCGCTATATGGCGAGATTGTTTGGTCTGTGGTTTAACAACACGACTCGTCTGACCGCCCTCGCCAATTTCAACAATCTCAACGATACACGCAAACCGGGACAGAAGGATTCATGGCGACCCGAGATGATGCCATCCGGAACACGCAAATATCAGATGGGCGCAGTCGATTACAATTATCAGGATACAGAGGAGAAAAAACGTTTTAACGGCGATATAACATTTACCCGAACATACACAGACAACCGCACGACAACTGCCACTACCAATTTCCTTACTAATGGCAATACGTATGACAATTCGTATAGTAAAGCATACAACAGCAACATCCGTCTGAGTTCATATCACTACGGAACCATACGGACGGAACGCTGGATGCCCACATACGTGGCGAAAGGCATCTATCAAGATAAGGATAATGAATCGGAATCTCTGTCAGGGACTTTCTCGCAAGAACAAAAAGACATGACAATGGAGGCACTTAAAGCCATATATACTGATGGTAGTGACGAAACTTTGAAAGAGATACTCAATCGGGCATCAACAAGATCGGACGGAAGAACCCGCACTTCGGAAATACAATTTTTTCCCGGAGTATATTACTTCATACCAAAGACAAACGATCGACTTAGTGATGAATTTGGAATACGCTATAGAACTACCAAGGAAGATATTTGGAAAGACTACAACATTAACTATGGTAATAATCCTGTGCCCGCAGATATACGCCGACAATACATTGACAATACGCCACACACATATCTTGGCATACAGAACAATATCACATATTCTATCAACATAAAAAAATTCCATTTGAGCCTCAACTATGAATATTTCTTTGCTGAAGAAGTAAAAGATTCGTATCAATATGCACTTGATCGGTTGGAAGATGCAGGTGTATTCGGAGTCCTCCCGTCCGGATGGGCAAGCACCCTCGACCCCAATAATTCATACACATCGCGGATGTTTTCAAATACACATAGCATTTCACCATCATTGAGTTATTACAGCGGTCTCAACAAAGAAAAGAAATATTTTATAAATTTGAATATTTCTCCTGAATTTTCATTCAAGCACTCACATCTCAATTATATGAGAAACGATCATTTTTACCCTGTAAGAAAAAGTTTCTTCCTCGCTACTATGGGTGGATGGCAAGCAAGCATGTCTGCATACTTAGATGCCAAGATCGATGAAAATAATTATTTGCAGCATAAGCATTGCGTCTCCTTTGAGATGAATGTCAAGCCAAAAGCCCCAAACCTATTTGACATGGTTGATATCACAGATGACTCCAATCCTCTGAATATCTATGTAGGAAATCCAGACTTAAAAGTCGAGTATAACTTTAGTCCAAAACTCACCTATATCTTTAATGGGCCAAGAAGTCATCCATCATATAATCAAACCATTATGGAAATGTCTATTACCCAAAATGCTCTGACCCGAGGCTATACATACGACACAAACACCGGTATCCGCACAAGCAAGATGTATAATGTAGACGGGAACCGTAATTTTATGTTAACCAACCATTTCAACATACAGTTTGGACCTAAGAATCAATTTACAGCATCGTCAATGACTTCTGCCACAATAGGCAGATACACAGATATGATAGGCACTAACACAGCAGCACCCGAATTATCGAAAGTCGACAACAATTCAATCTCCCAGCGATTGACGTTAGGGTGGCAGATAGGGAAACAATCTATACGTTTAAACGGGGAGTTTTTAAACCGTCACACTTATTCAACGCGTCCTGATTTTCAGACTATCAACGCCAACCATTTCAGTTATGGAATCTTAGCAAACTTTAAACTCCCCTACAATATCGGCATAAACACCGATTTCAATATCTATACTCGCCAAGGATATGGAGTGAAAGAACTTGATACGTCTGATGCCATTTGGAACGTACGTCTGACCTGGACACCTATGAAAGCCAATATGTGGACATTCATGCTTGATGGTTTTGATATGTTGCATCAGCTTTCAAATGTCAATTATGCCGTCACAGCATCCGGTCGCACAGTCAGCTATAGCAACGCACTTCCTCGCTATTTTATGGTGTCAGTACAGTATCGACTCCAACGACAGCCAAAAAGAAAGAGATGAGACATAGACACAGCATGACTTTACCATAAAACGCCTCTCCGAGGCTACAGGTGCTTATATACTTTCCCCAGGCTGAAGCCTGGGGTTTCTCCATAATAACAGCTCTCCGAGCTGAAAAAAATAAGAGTCCGGCAATTCTGCCGAACCCTTATTTTTGTTGATATCGTAATCGGGATTATTTCTTTGCGATCTTCTTGTAGCCGTATACAGCGCGGTCGCC
>CAMWQF010000386.1 GCA_947176285.1 uncultured Porphyromonadaceae bacterium | reverse complement strand
GGAATATCCTGATTGATTGAGGTATCAATTAATCTCTCGATACGGCCATAGTATTCTCCAGTCTGTTTGGAGTCATAAAAAGGATAGTAGCATTTGCCAAGATATTCATTGAATAAAGGTAGCACTTTCTCAGGCAATGCGTTGATTATATCCCATTCCGACTTGTGGGAACTGTCAAGTATTTTTTGAATAGACAAGGAGTGCAGTTTCGCTATTCCGGAAAAATCAAGATATTCGCGGAAGGACAGACCATACAATCTGTATGGTAGGCATCTTCTGCTCAAATCTGCCAATGCCGAGTCCAGATGTATCATTGAAGATCCGGTAAACACTATGTGATAGTCAGGATATGAATCATAAATATTTTTCAGTTCTATCTGCCAGTTTCCGGGATATCTATGGATTTCGTCAAGATAAAGATGTGTCCCTCCATGATCATAATGCCATGAAGCAAGGTCGACGATACGGTTTTCAGTGAACCATAGATTATCGCAAGAAGCATAAAGGGCTGGGCCGTTCGGTCCGAATTTCTCTTTTATCCGTTGCCGCAGCATAGTGGTCTTGCCAACGCCTCTTGCTCCTTTAATCATCACGAGGCGATCATTCCAGTTGATCTTATTATAAAGATACCGGAATGTATCCATCTGCACTGATTTCACAAGCCGTTGCGAGGTCTTTATCAGATTATCCATACGAGTTTCTTTGAGTTTTGGTACAAAGATAGTAAAAATGCTCTTTATAAACAACACTTTTGTCTAAAAATGCTCTCTGTAAAGAGCATTTATAGATAAAATCACCTAATATCCTGTGTATTCAAGATTATTCCCATTGAGGAAGAGTAGTGGAGTCTCCGCTAATTCTGGTCATCATCTTTTTTGCCCAATCCAACAATAGTTCTTTCAATTCTATAGGATAAATAATCTCCACCCAACCCGTACGTGAGAAAATGGTCGCTAAAAAATCTGTTGTAGGACGTATATAGAGTTCAAAGTCTATGGTTTTATCTGTTTCGGATATTATTTTCTGAGAATGATGCAGTGGTAAGTCTCGTAGATAGTATCGCTCTAGCCCATAGGCTCGAAGTATTACTTTTTGAGGTTTTACCCTTAAATCTGTCATTACACCGAAAAATTCCGAGAAGAATTTTCCACAGTCAAATGATTCCTTAAGGATGAATTTTTGATTGGTAATACTAATTCTGGTTATTCTGTCGAAAGAGAATATACGGAATTTGTTATCATAGTGTCCTAAAAGATACCATCGCTGGCGGAATAAACGGATACAGTAAGGTTCAAGTGTGTATTGTTTCGAAGGCTTTCCATAGCTTTGATATTCTATCTCAACAATATGGTTATTTTTCATTGCGTCGATTATAAACTGTAATGTTTCACCACCATATGGAACCTGCTCAAGCATAATGCGATTTTGAATTTCCCTGCTTTCAGAAATCAAATTGCTTACAGAGAGACTTGATGCAAGCCAGTTGGCAGTACTGTCGGAGTCTATAACGTCAGCATTTGCAATATAGTAAGCATTGCCAGAATGCCTGTCGCATTCTATCTGCAAGTCAAATATTCTTTCAATAGCCTCTCTATGTCGATTAAATGTAGAACGAGATAAAGACTTTCCATCGCTGAGACTGCAGTTTTCCCAACGATTTGATATTTCTTCGAGTGTGATTCGTCCCGCCTGCCATATTGTTCTGACAAGCCATATGTATTCTCTGAATATTTCCGATGATCTCATAATGCAAAATTACTGAATTTTTTCGATTGTACCGCATTTTGGTGCATTGAATGGCTATTTTTGCATTCGAAATCTCATGATGTGGGAGTATAATATTAAAAAATGACTTATGATACTGGATCAGCAGACAAATGTATGTTATCTTTCAAAACGGCTTATTGAGAGAGAAGACGGTATGGAGATTGCGGCAATTATAATGGCGCATGACGTTGATGTTAGGTTTCTTGAACTTACCCGTGACATATGGGCTCGTGATTATATGCCCATACAGATAGACGTAAATGAATTCGTAGGCTTTGAATACTGCCCTGACTACCTTTATTGCGACGGATATATAAATACCATTACAAATCAGGCTCGAGTGTGTGCGTGTATGGGAATTGATGTGTTGCATTCCGGTTTGATACTTGACGGAGGTAACGTTGTGAAGACAAGCAGAGGTGTAATAATGGTTGACAAAGTTATACGTGAGAATAAACATCTTCGACGAGTGAGAGTAATAGATAGTTTGGAAAAGATATTTCAGACAGAGGTTATATTGCTGCCATGGGATAGAGAAGAGATATATGGTCACGCTGATGGTATAGTACGTGAAATCAGTCATGGGAAGGTATTGTTGACAAACTATTCGAGATACTCCCCTCGACTTGCCAAGCAGTTTGAACATATATTGTCAAAGCGATTCGATGTGGAGATGCTTGAATTCAATGTTGAAAAACAACATAGTCATAACTGGTGCTATATTAACTATCTACAAATAGGGAATCAGCTTTTTCTTCCTCAACTAACGCCTATGCGTCTTGACTGTCGCAGTCAAGCCAATAGTAAGTATAAGTTTGATTATCTCCAAACGGGTAAAAACGTAGTGGAAGATGAGATAGCAGTTGAGCGATTCCGTAACCTTCTCCCGGATTGTGAGATAATACCGATCTCATGTCCACGGATAGTGAAAGACGGCGGCGCGCTCAACTGCATCTCCTGGAATATCAAGATTTGATATTGTTATTGTATTCTTTTGGCTTTGCAGGATACTTTGTCATGTCTGTACCATCTTTTATATATCTATATTGAGCGTTGAAGACCAATTCTGTTGTATCCTGATTGGAAACATTTATTTTGTACTTCTTAAGGTTGT
>CAMWQF010000385.1 GCA_947176285.1 uncultured Porphyromonadaceae bacterium | reverse complement strand
AACGATATCAATATCGACCGTAAGAACCGCCTCCATCCGTTCTATATGGTCTACATATCACAAGACTCCGAGGTTATAGTCAATCATCTTGACCCTAAAGGAATGCTCGACCGTATGCGTCAGTTATGTCGTGGTAAATCCGAGCCGATCGCTGATTTGTGCCGTAAGTTCAATGCTGAGACTCGTGACGGCCAACGGATGGGTACATACTCCCGACTTCTGGGCGACGCTATATCTTCGCTTATAGCGACAAAAGAGACAACCGACCTCTTCTCATTTCTCGATGGCGACTCCGGCTCGCTTTTTGGTAACGAAGTCAAAGGTCTCGACGATTTTGAGTTAATCTGTTTTCTAATTATAAAATAACATTATGAAAAAACCTTATTTACCAAACGCAGAGATCATCGAGCAATTCAATATGCAGAATAGACCTGATTTCATGGATGATGCTGCTTTGGAGGCATTCCAAGCACGTCTTGGTACTGTTGAATATGGATCGAGAGGTGACTTTGGAGTTAATTCTAAATTTACTATACTCCAGTATAAGAATGAGTACGGAGATGGATTTGAATGCGAAGGAACTAAATCCTGGCTCTCCATATTTAAACTTACAGGTGGATGTAATCATTTAGAAGCATTTAAATGTGCAGGAACTGAGAAAAGTGAGGACTATGATTCTATTCCTGAATGGCGGATTTTAGATCTTCCTAATGACTATAGTCAAGCTATAAGCATGATAGAAAACCTTTATATCGGAAAGACAATTCGAGTTATAGCAAAATCTGGAGGTCATACACAGTACGGAACAAGTTACTATTTGTTTGCTTTAGACAAGTGATATGTTAGGACTGCCACCAACCACAGAAGTTAAGCGACAGCTACCAAAGGCGCAGCTCTTTAAGCGGTTTGACTGGACGGCATCGCAACGTGAGCGTTTCGATGCCGAGGTGTCGCGTCTTGACTTTGTAAATTGGATTTCACCTCGCACCGTTCCGGCTATCGCCGTCGGTAACGAAGTGAACGAAATATTTGTTGTGGAAGTCTCGCTCAAATCGCGCGATTTCGACACAAAGGCTATCGTGCTTCTCGCTAAATATATTCCTCAGCGCATCATATATGTTCTGCGCTATGAGGAAGAGGGTATGCTTGCTGCATATCATGGTAAGCTATTCACCGCTCCTTGGCAATCATTGGACGCTATCTCTTTATCCCTTGCAGGTCTCAATCTTGATGCCGTTTGGGAAAACATAGTTTCCACAATCGGTGATTTCTCGGTTGATCAGGATAAATCTCTTACCGAGCAAATCAAGATTGATGAAGAAAGAGATAAGCTTATTCGTCAAATTGAAGCCTTGGAGCGTCAGATGAAGGCCACTAAACAGCCACGCCGAAAGCGTGAGTTATTCGTTAAACTGCAAAAACTGAAAGGGATGCTATGAAAAATAGAGGTCTAATTCAACCTAATATACTCATACGTTTCAATGATTTTGGCTTCGATTCAATGCCCGATATACAAAATCTCATACGTCGTTTCGACCGGCTCGAACTTGTATATTTAGCTCTGGAAATTATTTATGACCGGAAACTCTCATCAGGATGTCGTGAAATTTGTTCTCGTCTATTTCCAAAAGATAAGGGGGCAACAATATTACGTCTCCTTGACAAGGAACTCAATACAACCTATGAGGATATAGCTACTCATCATCTTGTCTGTATGCAGACTGGGCTTGAATTGCTTAAAATATTGCTAAGCAATTCAGAACAGCATACACCGTGGGATTTTGACACAATACCAAAGGGAGCAGAAATTAAGGGAACAAATTTGTTCACCATTCTATTATTAGTGAATGAAAGAATTACGAAAGAGTTAAATGTCGGGGACAATTATGCTAATTCAGATCTTGATACAGCAAAGGATATTATTGCAAATGGAATAGCCACCACCCTAGTTGAAAATAGTGATTATACTAACTTCGATATTCTCACCACACCACTGTTATATGTGTATAAGTCAACTCTATTCTTAGAATTTTGTGCATCTCATAAAGAATTAGCACCTTGCCTAAACAAGGTGCTTGAAAAATATGGATGTACTGATATACGCACGTTTATTACAGTAATATGTGGATTATTCGTAGAGTCTCATAATAGCAAAAATAATTATTGTAGGTTTGTTTTTTCTGAAAATGACCCTGCCCCTACGTTCTTCAACGAGTTGTCATTTCCAATAAACACCCCCATAGAAGAGACAAAAAATGTTGATTATTCTTATTTCAGAGCATATCCACTTATTCGCGTTTCAGACTTTGAGTATATAGTAATTTGCCTACCATTCTTATTTGGGAAGTTATATCATAGTTTAATTTTTGACCTTTCAGAAGCCTTAGGAAATGGCGACAGAGTTCGAAGAATTATTTCAACTGACTTTTCAGAACAAATATTATTATTTCCTTTACTCAAAAAAGCTGTATATCCAAAAAGTCCATTTTCTTATTCAGGGGCAGAATGTGATAAAATTCAGAAAGAGTCAGCTCCAGATTTTTATGTGCGAAACTGGGCCTCTTGTTTCCTTTTTGAATTAAAGGATTACAGTTTTAGAGCCAAAGAAAAGACTTCACTTTCATACGAGGTGATCTCTAAGTATCTCTATACACAGTTCGTTGAAAAAAGTAATGGCAGAGCCGGAGCTATTAAGCAATTAGCAACAAATGTTAAAGCATTAATTGATGGGAATTTTATTTGGGATACGAAAGCACGACCTAAGCGTATTTATCCACTTTTAGTTTTAGGGAATCAAAACTATCTCAATTATGGTATAACATATATTCTTAATAGATTTTTTTCTAAAGAATTACAGCGACAAGGTATTATGTCTAATTCTATTGCAG
>CAMWQF010000384.1 GCA_947176285.1 uncultured Porphyromonadaceae bacterium | reverse complement strand
AATGGTCTTATGGAAGTAAGAATACAAGTAGTTGAGTTTACAAAACAGATAAAAGATGGCGAGACCATCAGACACAAGGCACGTATAATCACCTACGTCAATGAAGAAAAACACAAACTGATCTCCTTGCTGACCAACGATATGGACTCAGATCCTGATGAAATCATCGATATATACCGCAAACGATGGGAGATAGAGCTGCTTTTCAAGCAGATGAAACAGAACTTCCCGCTGAAATACTTCTATGGAGAGAGCGCAAACGCTATCAAGATACAGATTTGGGTCACTCTGATTGCAAACCTGCTTCTGATGGTGATGCAGAAAGGTCTCAAACGCCAATGGAGCTTTTCGGGACTTGCGACAATGGTCAGAATAACTCTGATGTACTATGTTGACTTTTACAGTCTGTTCAACAATCCCGAAAAGGAGTGGGAAATCCTACTTTCAGAGGCTTCCGGAGCTCCTCCGTTACCATCTCTTTTTGACTAAAGGGGCTTGTAAATCGAAAAAACAGACTCGAACACCATAAAATCAGTGCTCGAGCCATACTTTATTTGTCTTTCTGAGTTTTATCGGACAGCAATAATTAATATTTCTTCCTTCAATAGAGGTTAACGTCATTACAGTGACATAATAACCATCGTCATAGGCTGATACCCTGACCCAATATGAGTCACCATCATGTTTGAAAGCTATATCTCCGTCTGAATCAATCTTTGGAAGATAGCCTTCAGCCCTTACATAAGAAATGATTGATGCTTTATAATTCTCAACATCTTCATCAGTCGGATTTGCAGAATATCCGCTAAAACCAATTACAGCAGTAAACACTGCAACTAAGAAATACTTAAATTTATTCATATTACTAAACTATTAAAAAATTATATTACAGCAACTTCCTTAACTCCGCATTTGATATGCGAACGGTTACTTTCTGTCCAGAAGTATCACCAACGTAGGAATATCCTATCCCTTTCCCTGCATTAGCACATAATTGTACCATCTGTGCGATTTCGGGATCTGATTTGTTTCCAACCATATTCCTAAGTTCGCTTAGCATAGAAGCTTTACTTTGTTCAAGAAGATCCATGTTGATTAAGTCCTCATCACATTCGGCGACATACATAACGTAATCACCGGAAAGATACATACGGGTAACAACTATTCCCATACCTGTATCTTGGGGGAATATTGTATTTGCATTATCAATAGCGTGTTTTAGAAGCTGTTCTGCAGCCTTTTGTTTTGACACAGTATTATCTACGGGATCTTCCGAAGCATTACTTTCCTTAGAAAAAATTGAGATAGGATTTTCCTTTTGCTGCTTTTCCTCTTTGGGTTGAGGGCTAACGGACTCATCTAAAATATCAGAATCAGTGTCTTCACCTGGATTCAGATCGTCATTGAAAATTTTTGCTACTTCTTCATCTGACATTAACTCATCATCAGTAAACGTAGTTATTTCATCTTCATGAACATCAGGATAGTCTTTTTCTGCATTTCCAAAAGCCACTAACGTTAATACAAAAAGAATTACTCCGATTACGGCAAATAATTGATATAGATGCCGACAATGCTTAACATCCCAACCGGACTGAAGTTGACTCCATGCAGAAACGCCATCCTCCTTTATCTGGAGAATAGCCCACCAAATAAAGATGGATACCAACGAGCCCATCGTGGTACCCGGTTCCATTTTCAGGATAAAGATGTTAACAATAATGGCCATTATTGAAGAAAACGCCATCATGTAGAATCCGTTCTTGTTCCAACGCATAAGCAGGATCGCACCAAGCACAGTTAATAAGCCAAGGATTGAACACAATCCAATGCCTAATGCCGCTTCCCTTGATTGGCTGTCAAACATAATCACTGCGTAATAGATTGTTAGGACCACGTTGGCGATAAGTACTGCCCATAGCCAAAATGACACACAACCATTTCTCTCTTTAAGGTCTGTTTCCATAATTTCTGTTTCCATAATTAGGTTTATTATTTTAGAGTTATTTGTTATGATAATAGCCGATTGATAACCTCTACGTATAGGTTATTTTTTAACCTGAATAATAAGAATCCGGTTATTTGCGCTCCAAAATGAGGTAGGATTGGTAATATGCAATGTCGAGGAATCATTACCATTCTTATCAAGGCTGTAAGAACCCTTAGGAACATCACTCAGTATCTTTGGAGACTTCCCTTGAATGCTAATGCTTTTTAAAGTTCTGATATCGCCTTTTATAAGTGCAGATTTATTGATATTAGAAAAATTAACCTTTTTCTTCTTGATTATTTTTCCCTCTTTTGATAAAACGCCCTTACTTATAAGTTGCTCTTCTGTTCCAATAACGTAATATACTTCATTGAGTTGCGCGTCTTGTTGGGCAATCTGCTGCTTTTGTTCAGAATTAACAGCCCGCTCACTGACGATTGTATCATTCATATTTGACACCTTCTCCTCAAGTACTGCCACATGGTAATTACTTGTGTTGACCTCCTCTTTCAGGCGTTCTACTTCAGCATCTTTCTGTGCCAAAGAGCTTTCAAGGAACTCTATGATGCTATGTAGTTTACTGATCTGCATAGTACTATTACTAAACTTCGCTTCAAGAGCTCCAAGTTTCTCTTTTTGCTCACTGATCACATTAGCAAGTATCTCTAACCGGTTACGAATGCTTTTGCGGCTTAATCTATTGCCGTCTTCATCAATTCCAGTAATAATTACTCGTTCATGTACTGCAATCGTGTCAATACAAAAGGCAATCTCAGCCATCGCTGCAGTCATTTGGTCTAAAACAGCTTGTTGCTGACTATTTACGCTGGTCAGAGAATCTCTTTCATGTCTCCAAGACTCTTCTTCTGAGTTATCCTTACTGCCACATGATGTCACAGTTGTGAAAGCTACTATTGCAATACTG
>CAMWQF010000383.1 GCA_947176285.1 uncultured Porphyromonadaceae bacterium | reverse complement strand
CAATGCAGCTTCTGCTGATGCTCCTATCTACAATATGATGGGTGTTCGTGTTAACTCTGACGCTAAGGGTATCCTTATCCAGAATGGCAAGAAGTTTATCCGCAAGTAATCTTGTCAATTCATAATGCATAATTGCATTTGGATATAAACTATTGGCGACTCCTTTTTGGAGTCGCCTTTTTTGTTTTGATATTCATGGAGGTGATGAGTACAAAAAATATTGGTGTACACGTGTTTTGTCAGAAATTTTGATTATCTTTGCAATTATTTCAAAACGCAATCATTATGAAACGATTTCTTGCAATCATCTATTTTTCTCTTTTGCTGATGATGCATCTATCAGCAAGAGACATTACCTTCACTTACCAAGGGCAGACCCTTAATTATACAGTCATTGACGAGGAAGCAAAAACCGTCGCCACTAAGGCGGGCAAGCGTGGCAGAATAGATTACGAGCCGGGCAATCAGGTGGTAGGATCTCTTGCCATTCCGGACTCAATTCAAGAGGATAGTGTATCCTATAGAGTTATTAGAGTTGGAGAGAAGTCATTTTACAATAATAGTAACCTTACCTCGGTCAGACTTCCCGATTCAATTCTTGAGATTGGTGACGATGCATTTGTATTTTGTGAATCACTTTCAGAGATCAATCTTCCTGACGGAATCATCAACATTGGTTCCAGGGCTTTCGGAAGCACAGATATTAAGACAATAAACTTGCCGGAAGGCGTAAGGGAAATAAAAAGCTCGACATTCTTATTCTGCAAGTCTCTTTCATCCATATATATTCCTCATTCAGTGATGCAAATAGGCGACGGCGCATTTTATGAGTGTGCAAGTCTAACTTCAATTGATGTTTCGGGTGCAAACGTGATTGGAGAAAGAGCATTCTTCAACTGTGGATGTTTAAAGAGGGTTGAATTATCGGAATCATGCGACAGCATTGCTTTAAGAGCCTTTGCAGGCTGCAGCTCTCTTGAAAGCATAACCCTTCCTTCAGGGATTGAAATACTAGAAAGTGAACTCTTCTTAGGGTGCTCTTCTCTTGCTTCGATAAGAATCCCTGAAAATGTCAAGCAAATAGAAAGTTCTGTTTTCTCTGGTTGTAGCAGCCTCACTTCAGTGGAAATTCCAGAAACTGTCAAGCAAATAGAAAGTTCTGTTTTCTCTGGTTGTAGCAGCCTCACTTCAGTGGAAATTCCAGAAACGGTCGAATATATAGGACGCAGCGCATTCCGGGGGTGCACATCACTTCAATCAATCAGTTTGCCGGAACGAATTGATCGAGTCCAATCGTATACTTTCATGGATTGTCGTTCACTGGTTTCGATGAATATACCAGCATCTGTAAAAGAAATAGAGGATCATGCCTTCACCAACTGCAGCAATCTCAAATCGGTAACTCTCCCGGCAGGACTGAAGAGCATCGGATTCGCTGCTTTTGCCTATAATCTCTCACTTGAAACCATAGAACTTTCAGAGGGCCTCGAAAAAATGGATACCTACGCCTTTCAAGCATGTCGCTCCTTGACCTCAATCAAGCTTCCAGAATCTATAACAGAATATGGACATGATATATTCTGTGATTGCAGTCTACTTGAAAGTGTTGTTCTGCCTGAGTCAATGACAGAACTGCCATATGGGATGTTCATAGATTGTTCCAGTCTTAGCTCTGTCAGGCTTCCCAACAGATTGAAATATATCGAACCGTTAGCCTTCAGTAGATGTCGTAATTTAACCACTGTCTACTTTCCCCCTTCGCTCGAAGATGTAGACCAAGGGGTGTTTCAAGGTTGTTCTGGGATTCTAAATGTCTTTTGCGCTGCAATTACTCCTCCTGCTGTAAAGGGAGATGTGTTCTATCTTGATGAAATCTTTTCCCAAGCTACTCTCTATGTAAAAGAAGAGGCATTAGAGGCATATGGTCAGGCTGAGCCTTGGAGCCTTTTTGAGAAGATCGAAACCTTCATGCCTTCTGAATCAAAATTAGAGAGAATCATTCTCGACACGCAAACCTGGCACGGAGAGGCCGGAGAATCATTCCGAATTGAGGCATCCGTAATACCTTCCCAAGAAAGATTACCCACACTGAGTTGGGCATCCTCGGATGAAAACGTTGCCACGGTGGATGACAAGGGTAATGTTTTGGCAGTCGGATCCGGCTATTGTCTTATTTCTGCAACGGACAAGGAAGCATACGTATCTGCTGTATGTGCGGTTTCTGTTGTTGCCGGAGATGGCCCTGTCTTTACGTATGAAAGGCTCCGCTATGCTGTGCTTGACGAGGATGAGGCTACATGTCGTGTTGCGGCATATAACGATGTAAAGGGTAATATTGTAATTCCGGAGAAGGTTTTATACAATGGATGTGCTTACAGTGTAATCAAAGTTGGAACTTGTGCTTTCTATCGAAATGATTCTCTCACTTCGGTAAGTCTGCCTGATGGAATTGAAGAACTTGGCATGAAAGCTTTCTATGGATGTGATAGCCTTTCTTCAGTCAATATCCCCGATGGAGTCAGGGAAATTCCATTCGATTTCTGCAATGGATGTGTTTCTCTGTCATCAATAAGGCTTCCTGATAGCGTGAATATCATTGGAGAGCGGGCATTTATCGGTTGCTCTTCACTTTCCGAAGTTACGCTTGGCAAGGGACTTTCGCTTATTGATAGTGGCGCATTTGCCTATTGCTCTGCTCTGACTGAGGTGGAGATTCCAAAGGGCGTGACCTTGATAGGATACGGTGCCTTTATGGGTTGTACCAATTTGCAGAGCATCAGGATACCTAATGGGGTCAAGGAAATCGGGGATTATGCCTTCTACGACTGTGGTCATCCAGCCTACATCTACATTCCTGCATCAGTGGAGACATTCGGCATAAATGCTTTCGACACGACATTTGCCGATTTGGTAGTGT
>CAMWQF010000382.1 GCA_947176285.1 uncultured Porphyromonadaceae bacterium | reverse complement strand
ATGATTTATCCTCTTCCGGCAGTTCTCGTCACTTGTGGCGCAACTCCGGAAGAATGGAATATGATAACTATAGCGTGGGTTGGAACTATATGTTCCGACCCCGCTATGTGTTATATATCGGTCCGCCCGGAGCGGCATTCATATCCGCTCCTTATCAAAAATATGGAATTCACCATCAATCTGACTACTGTAGACATGGCACGTGCCACAGACTGGGCAGGAGTCCGCTCCGGTCGTGACTATGATAAATGGAAGGAGACAGGCTTGCATCCTATCCCCGGAGAAATGGTGAAGTCACCGACGATTGAAGAATCTCCCGTAAGCATTGAATGTCGTGTAAAAAGCGTAACGCATCTAGGAAGTCATGATATGTTCATAGCAGACGTCCTCAACGTTCGTGCTGACTCCCGATATATCAATGAAGAAACCGGTAAACTCGAACTAGAGAAAGCAGGCATGCTTGTTTATAGCCATGGACAATATTTTGCACTTGGTGACCTCCTTGGACATTTTGGCTTTTCTGTTCGCAAAAAGAAATGATTAATCATTAAGTGAAGATTGGTGTTTTCGGTGGATCCTTCGATCCCATACATAATGGCCACATCCGTTTGGCGCAATACGTCCTCGACCACACAGACCTTGATGAAGTATGGTTGATGGTTTCCCCTCTCAACCCGTTAAAACCGCAAGGATATGTAGCCACCAACGAGCAGCGCCTTGAGATGGCGCGTCTCGCCGTCGAAGGGATCCCCGGAATCCGGGTCAGCAACTTTGAATTTCACCTGCCCATTCCATCATACACCTATAAGACACTGACAGAACTCAAGAAAGCCTATCCCGGCAATGAATTTCTCCTAATTATTGGGGGCGACAATTGGGCAGACTTCGACCGCTGGCGCAACCCTGAGAAAATTCTCTCCGAATTCGGCATAATCGTATATCCGAGACCTGGTGAATCCCTCCAAGATCCCCTTTCTTCACCCTTCACCCTTGACTCTTCCAAAATCTTAATTTTGGATGGCGCCCCTCAAATGCCCATCTCCTCCACAGAAATCCGCAATCGAATAAAACATAATCCCTCAAATCTTAATCCATCAACCTTACCACTTGACACGGAAGTAGTCAATTACATTCGCTATCATAACCTTTACCAATAGCTCTTCCGACTTATGTATAAAAATCTTGCTTTGCTTTAAACTTCTTAATATATCCTGAGGTGCTTGGATGGTATCCTATTACGCCAAGGGCGCAGAGTGGCAGTGGATGCCGAGGGATTTCTTTTTGTTTACAGGAACTCTGATGCGGAGAAGGTGGGTGGTTTCGCTTTGTTTGTCTATGGGTACTCAATATTCGAATATAGTAGGATTAATGAAGTAAGAAGTGTTAGAACTTTGCCAAAAAATGAAGGTTGCAGTTAATGCTACTTTGCAATGAAAAATTACAATCTAACTGCAACCTCCAAAAGGTGTATTTATAGTTTATGCAAACCTAGTTTTCATTTATACAATGATTTTAGGTTCCGTATCATGTTTTCTATTGGAAGGATGCTTAACCATTCCGTCATTCGTTGTATGCTTTGACATTATGTGGGAATATGAGCCTGAATGCATACTTTTTGCCGTCTATAAGTGCCTTCTCTAAGAATTTGGTCGCCTCATGGCTGTTGACCTTACACTGGGATGCACTGCTATTCCAATATCCACCATATGCTTGAGTACCATCGTATTTGTAGTCATCGGATAGTAGAAAAATTTCAGCCTCTATGTTTTTTATCTGCTGATCATTGGTGAGCTCAGCATAATTCCCACTCATATCAAAGAGTCCCAATTCATTTGCAAGTTTTAGTCCTGGTCCTTTGGGTCCTGAGCAATCATCTTTATACCAGGCTACATCCTCAATGTTGTTGCTTCCTGAATATGTGAAATCATTAGAAAAGATGCCACCGGATGCCATGAATTCCCATTCCTCTGATGTCGGATATCTCCAGGCAAGGCCAGTCATCTTTAAAAGATTTCCTATGAATTTTTTAGATTCATATAAGGATATGTTGCCATCTACGCGGTCGTTGTCAAGGATAATTCCTAAATCTTTTCCACCGAAAGTAACCTCATCTTTTGCTGAAATCTCTGTTTGTAAAACACTAAATGTTCCATATGGTCCACCCTCGACTTTTATCACGTGGAATTCTTTTCCATTTACAGTATACATTAGAGGGTCTGTCTCAAAAGATTTAACCTCGCCATAAAAGTATTTCCCATCAATCAGAGTATATGCTTTATAATAGTAAGTCTCTTGCCCGGCAATTCCGTGTAATGTAATTTCAAATTTTCCTCCGGCAGATTTACCTGTTGCTATCCTACATTTGGACTCTTCGATATCAGGAACTAAACTAAGCATAAATCCAACTTCGGTTTCCTTATCTACACCTGATAAGTTTCCATAAAGAGTCACTTCTGTTGGAAGAATCTTGATTTCGTCCTCTGTTGCCACTCCATATGGCTCAGCCTTTTCATACTCATCGCTTACCAATGGAGTAAAGCCTATGCTTGAATACTCAAGCCCATCGTTATCCGTTTTCGTTATTGCCAAAGTATTTTTCCCTTGTGATTGATATATCATATCTTTATTGATGTTTCCGACATACTGATATGATTTGAGATAGTTGTCAAATACAGTATTATTATCAAGATTTTTTATCATCAACAGAGAACCTGACAGTTTATTGTCAATAAATTTGTATGAAATATAGTTATCCCCATTTTTCCCTTGGAAAATCATGATTTGGTCTTCTTCCTTTATTGGAGTGTATCCGTTCATGTGTTTGCGGATCTCTGTCGTGGTGCTTCCCCATTTAGTGGATATGGAATTTAGTGCTTGGGTTGGATCTGATATGTCGATAGTATCTTTCTGACATGAGAACACAAATAGCAACGAGCCACAGAAGAAGATTGGCTTTATAGTTGAAAGATATACATTCTTAATAGT
>CAMWQF010000381.1 GCA_947176285.1 uncultured Porphyromonadaceae bacterium | reverse complement strand
ATAAAGGATATGGGGCTTCCTGATAAGACCGATGAGGAATGCCGCTCTATCATAGGCATACGTACCGATGAGGCAGGACGGTATCTCTATCCTGATCTGGATATCTCGAATAAGGAATTTGCCAAGGTTTTCCGTGCGAATTACGACAGATTGCAGAAAGATGCGCATGAAAAAGCATTCCCGGGAGTAATCGAGACCCTTACGCAACTTCGAGACAATGGCCAAAGGCTTGCAATCGCATCAAGCAGACGGCTCGTGTCGCTGACCGACTACCTGAAGAAACTTGGAATCGAGGATTGGTTTGACATAGTGGTTGGAGCCGACAGCGTCACCAAAGGGAAACCTGATCCGGAGCCGGTGCTGACAGTTCTCAAAGCTCTCGGATGGAATGCAGACGACACCTTAGTGGTAGGAGATGCAGACGTAGACATAATGATGGGCAATGCAGCGGGATGCAAGACCTGCGCTGTGACATACGGCAACGGTTCAATCACCTCGCTAAAAGCGGCTCAACCGGATTACATGATTGATGATTTCAAAGACCTGCCGTTATGATGGATACTATAATCCGAACGATAAAGGATAATGAATATGGGCGTGAACATTATTATCTGATGACAGCTACAATTGAACACACCAGGGCACAATGAGAGTGATTCATCGATGTCGACAATCTACAATTTACAATCATAATTTTATCAACGACACTTGTCTATTTCAAATATTTGTCATATCTTTGCATTATAATTGTAAATTTACGACAAACAGTGATTCTGCGAGCAACTCTTGAAAACATATATTCCTTTAAGGATGAGACCTCTATCAGCTTCGTGGCTGGTAAAGGTTCCGTCCATCCTGCTCATGTAAGCCGGGCTCAAAAACGTGATGATATATCCGCACTGAAATTTGGTGTGATCTATGGCGCCAATGCATCCGGGAAAAGCAATGTCATCAAAGCTATAGCATTGATTCAGCAACTGGCATTAGGAGGATTTCCAATCGGAGACTTTGAGCCATTCAAGCTCTCCAAGCCTGTCAAACCAATATCCAAAATTGAGATTGAGTTTAAGACCGGAAGCAGATATTACGCTTACGGACTGGAGTTTTCGATAAACGGCATAAAAGAGGAATGGCTCTATGAGATAAATGCCCGAAACGATAAACTCGTTTTTACCAGAAAAACAACTGATGACGGCAATGAATTTGAGTTTGGAGACATTTCTGGAGATACTTCGGCAACTCAGTTTATAAAGTTTTTAGGCGAAGGGACTCCAACACGAAAGACATTCCTGTCCGAATACATCTTACGCAATGGCAAGGGTCTTTGCCAGATTAAAGCCGCATACTCATGGTTTGCCTCCGGGCTACGCATCATATTCCCAGGGACACGTTTCCGTGGAATATCATTCAATGCGGAACAAGACAACAATTTCCATGAGGCTACTCGAAGCTTACTTCAATACTTCAACACGGGCATCGTGGATATACGCAGATTTCCGGTTCGGACTAAAGAGGAAACCAATCTACCCGAAAGTCTTTTGGACAGAATCATCGGTAATTCTGTCCCCGATCGGACTTTTCTCGTGGCTGCTCCTGAGAGCAACGAATGCTTCTTCTTCGACTTCAAGGATGACGGAACCTACTCAATCACCAAACAGAAGGCCGTCCATCGAAATGAAGATGAAGAAGAGATTGTATTTGAGATGGACGAGGAATCCGATGGATCCATCCGTCTCCTCGACTTCATACCTATGCTTATTGATCTCGGCAATAATGAAGTAGACTACATGATCGATGAGCTTGACCGAAGCATGCATCCTTTGCTGTCTCAGAAACTTATTGAGTGTTACCTTCATGAACTGTCAGACATGGATACTCAGCTTATCATTTCAACACATGAGTGCAATCTCTTGAATCTTGATCTTATCCGCTCGGATGAGGTATGGTTTGTGGAAAAAGATAAAGACGGCTCATCCCGTCTCGTGTCGCTTGCAGAATACAAGCCACGCGAGAACGTGCAGAAAGGGTATCTTCAAGGCCGCTACAGTGCCATTCCATTCTTTGCTCCTATCGAAACCCTAAATTGGCCAAAGAATGAGAAAGCGTAAGGATTTTGTTCGGCTCGAAGGTGTGCGGTCAGCACGACTCGTTGTCATCGCCAGTGAAGGCAGATGCACTGAATCCATCTACTTCTCGGCTGTGAAGGATAAGCTTCGGGCTCCAAATGTTCATGTGGAGATTCTTTCACGTGACACCAATGAATCATCGCCTGAGAGCGTGCATGCTCAGATTACAGACTTCATGCGTCAATATAATATTGAGGATGACGATGAATTATGGATCGTAATCGACCGAGACCGATGGCATGAACGTATGCTCTCGCAGGTAGCCCAGTTATGTGCGCAGAATCCACATCTTAATTTCTGCATGAGCAACCCTTGCTTTGAATTATGGCTTCTCCTGCATCTTGAAGATGTCAGGAAATATGACGAACCTACAACCACGGCTCTGATAGCCAATAGGAAAAGTAGTTCCGGACTAACATGGCTTAAGAGAAGAATGCGAGATCTTCTCGGTTCCTATTCCGAGTCAAACTACGAGGTTTCAAGACTTCTTCCCAATGTTTCATCGGCAATGGAAATCGCACGGAAATTAGATGTCAATCCATCCGACAGGTGGCCACAGACAATCGGCACAAGAGTCTACCAACTAATGGGAAGCATAACCGAATTAAACAAGCATAAATAATTGGATTTGATAATTTCAACACATCTAAAAATTATATTTCCATCATGCCGGTTAATTTGTCAGATCTTTTTCAAAAAATCTAATGATTGAAACTTCATTTCCTTCAAGGGAAAGATAGTCTCAGAGCATGAACAGGATTATATGGTGATAAACGTCTTAACCCACAATATCTAAATGAACTACAATAAAACCCATACCCGAATAAACGAAACAGGGCTCGATAGAGAGTTCTGGCAAATGCTGGAT
>CAMWQF010000380.1 GCA_947176285.1 uncultured Porphyromonadaceae bacterium | reverse complement strand
CATTCCTCTCTGCTTCCTGACTGCAGATGATACAACCCCGCCCTCACCCTCCTGGTCGGCCCGTTTTGCCGGGGAGGCTGCTCGTACCCCTGTAAATAGCCAACTAAACGACAGAATCAATCGAGGCAATAATTGGACTGCACGCGGTGAGTTAACCTACGTTCACCGTTTTCCCCAGAAAAAAGGAAGATCGTTCAGCGTAAGAGGGGAATATTCATTCACCAACAATCGTCAGCATATGGTCTCTCTATCTGAGATTGCCCGCTATCTGATTGAGAATGAAGATGAGGATCTATTCCGATACACAGACAACAAGACATGGAACAACAACATGAGCCTCCGCCTGACATGGACTGAGCCGATCGGAAAACCGGGAAATTTCCTTGAATTCGCCTACCGCATCAATTCCAGAAGCAACAATGCCGACAAATATGTATACAATCTTCCGATGGATTACTACTATGACAACAATTCGACACTACCCTTCTTCGATTATGTGCCAATAGGCGGAGAATTGTCTGACACATTGTCAAATAGTTTCCGCAACGAGTTCCTCACGCAGAGCATCCGCTTGGGCTATGTATACACTAACAAGGAAATGAACCTCAACGCCGGTCTTGAACTTGTTCCCTCAACCAGTAAGAGCACAGACCTTATAATATCGGAACGCAACATTCCTCGCCGCAATGTGATCAATTTCGCACCATTCGTGCGTTTCCGCTATAAATTCTCCAAAACACGCTCTATGCATTTGCGTTACAATGCTCGTTCATCGGAACCATCGATGTCGCAACTGCAACCTGTCAAAGACGAATCAGACCCTATGAACATAAAGATAGGTAATCCTGATCTGAAACCGACGTTCACCCAGAGGTTTAACGGTATGTTCCGAGACTTCGATATGGAAAACCAGCGTTCAATCTTCGCTATGATCAACGGCTCATATACAATCAACAACGTAGTTAGCAAGACAACTACCAATAATCTGACCGGCGCACGCGAAACCACATATACCAATACATCAGGGGATTTCTCAATAGGAGGATGGGGACGCATAGACCAGCCATTGCGAAATCGCAACTGGCGATTCTCAGCCAATCTGAATGCTTCTTATTCAAGCATGAACACTTACACAAACGGACAGTATAACCGCAGCGGCAACCTCAACATCCGTCCGCGTGTAGGCATGACATTCTCAACTGAAGTGGTTCAGATATCCCTAAACCCGAGTTATGCATGGCAACTCGCAACCAATACGCTTGCAAATCAGCCCAACCGCAAGAACAGCAGCTACGGTTTTGACTCCGACTTTACACTTACGCTCCCCTTCGGTCTCCAAATGAGCACGGGACTTAACTACTCGAAGACAGAGGGACTTGCAGCCGGGTATGACTCATCGTCATGGATCTGGAACGCCAACATGCAGTATGTAATTCCGAACGCTTATGGCATCAGCCTATTTGCGGAGGCTCACGATATACTCGGCGATACTAAAAATATATCACGAAGTGTATCTGCGGCAGCCATCGTAGACAGCCGCTACAACAACCTGACGCGCTACTTCATGTTTGGAGTCAGCTGGCAGTTCAATTCCGCAACATGGAAAAAGAAAAAAGGTGAAGAATCGATAGACGATGAAATCCCGATGCATGGACCCGGAATGATGGGTCCTCCTCCCGGCGGTTTTGGAGGACGGAGACCATTTTAATTAATGCATAATTGACTACTAATGAATAGGCATATATCAATTTTTGTAGCGGCATCCGTCTTATGGTCGGTTGCCGCTTCGGCAGAAGAGAATCGGGCTTATGAGATTCAAAGAGATATGCCACTCTTTCTTGATAGCCTTAAAACAGAGTTCACCTATCCAATGGCTTGGGGGAATAGTGAACTCAAGGATTTTGCCAAATGGAAAGAGACAGCCAAGGAAAAGCTTGTGGAAGAGATGCTTCTTCCCCCTCCTCGCGCTAATTCATACGACTTGGAGATTCTTGAATCAGAGAAGCGTGATGGCTATACAGCCTATAAGATAGAGTTTAACCTTACAAAGTATTCCCGAGTCAAGGGTTATCTTCTTGTGCCGGATGGAGAAGGCAAGCACCCGGGAATAGTGGCTCTTCATGACCATGGTGCGCATTTCACTATCGGGAAAGAGAAGATGGTGCGTCCATTCAATGTAGACCAGGCTGTACTCGACGACAGTGATGCTTGGGCAGAGAATCTCTACGAGGGACAATATGTGGGAGATTATCTTGCCAAGAACGGATATGTAGTGCTCTCCACTGATGCACTGATGTGGGGAGAACGAGGATGCAAGGAAGGGAGCGACAATACACACCTTGCAAGCGTAGCCGGCAATATGCTTCTTTTGGGAAGAAATCTTTCTTCCTGGATGAGTTATGAAGATTGCTATGCCACTGAATTCCTTGCGAGTCTTCCTGAGGTGGATGCAGAAAGGATTGGCTGTACAGGACTGTCAATGGGAGGCTATCGCACATTCATGCTCGCCGCCCTCTCCCCTCTCATTAAAGCGAGCGTAGGCGTTTGCTGGATGACTACACAGGATGCCATGATGGATTGGAAATATGGAAGGCATGAACGAGGAGGGTTTGCCAATAATCTTGGCGGAGTATTTGCCCAACTCGACTATCCTCATATAGCCACTCTTGCATGCCCCAATGCAATGATGCTTATAAATGGGGAGACCGACAAACTTTTTAAGCCACACGCCGTAAAACAATGCTATGATACTATGCACAAAGCGTGGGATAGTCAAGGAGTCGGTGATAAACTTGAGACGCATCTTCTTCCACAAGGACACGAGATGCCGAAGGGAGTGCAGAAGATGGCTCTTGAGTTCCTTGACAAATGGCTAAAGTAAATGCATAATTCATAATGTATAATGAATAATGCGAAAAAAATAATAAAAAAAAGTGGGTTTAAAATTTGCATAGTTCAGAAAAAAGCTGTAACTTTGCATTGCTTTTCGGGAGAGA
>CAMWQF010000379.1 GCA_947176285.1 uncultured Porphyromonadaceae bacterium | reverse complement strand
TCCTTCACGAAATACTTGCGGAAAGGAATGAAGAAAAGTATTCCGAGTATGCCTCCGAGCAATGAACTTAGGAATATCTGATAGAATTGAACCGTAATCTCAGGATACTTAGCCTGGAGAATAAAGAGGGCGGGAAGTGTGAAGATGGCACCTGCCACTATCACACCGGAGCATGCTCCGATAGATTGTATGATTACATTCTGTCCCAGGGCATTCTTCTTGCCGAGAGCGTTGGATAGTCCTACGGCTATGATGGCGATTGGGATTGCTGCTTCAAACACCTGTCCCACCTTAAGTCCGAGATAGGCGGCGGCAGCAGAAAAAATGACAGCCATGAGAAGGCCAATTCCGACAGAGTAAGGGGTCGCCTCCTGCTGGTCGTGGGCTGGATGCATCACCGGCGTAAACTGCTCGTCGGCAGCCAATTCCCGGAATGCATTTTCTGGCAGTCCTGTCCCTGTAGTAAGATTTTCTTCAGTTTCTTTCATGTTCTTTTAGTTGTCAATTTGTCAATTTGTCAAAAGTCTTTAAGGTCTTTAAAGTCTTTTAGGTCCCTAAAGTTCTTAATTCAAAATTCTCAATTCTCAATTCCCAATTCTCAAATCTCAAATCTCAAATCTTAATTCTCAAATCTTAATTCTCAATTCTCAATTCTCAATTCTCAATTCTCAATTCTCAATTATAATTGTCTCTTCACGCTTTCCTCATGGATAGCGCTCATGATCTTGCCGGTGAATTCTTTTGGAAGTCCAAGTTTTTCTCCGGTTTCCGAACGTTCCTTCATGATAGTGTCATGCCTCCCAAGTTGCACCACCATCATGTTGTGGGCTTTCTTGTATTCTCCTATCTTCTTCGACACTCCCATTCTTTTAGCCAGAAGTTCAAGCATCTCGTGGTCTATCTGGTCGATTTCGCTTCTTAAAGCGTCAAGTTCAGGAGTGCCGGTTGGCTTTTCCCTGACCTTCAATTCCTTTACAAGAGCCACGAGTTCGGATGGAAGCAACTGCTGCTTGGCGTCGCTAAGTGCGCATTCAGGATTGCAGTGGCTTTCGATCATTAGCCCGTCAAACCCCATGTCAAGAGCATGGCGACTGAGTGGAGCCACGAGATCATGCGCTCCGCTTATATGGCTAGGGTCGCAGAATACGGGGATATTTGGAAATCTGCGTGCAAATTCAAAAGGGAGAGCCCACATCGGCTGATTTCGGTAAATATGCTTGCCGTAGCTGCTGAATCCGCGATGGATCACTCCTATTCTGCGTATGCCTGCATTATATATGCGAGTCACTGCTCCTACCCAAAGGTCAAGATCCGGATTGACCGGATTCTTGATGAGAACCGGGATGTCTGTACCCAATTCTTTTAGAGTATCTGCTATTTCTTGCATTGCAAATGGGCTGGCAGAGGTTCTGGCTCCTATCCATATGATGTCCACTCCGGCAGCAACTGCACTGATCACATGGCTTTTGCTTGCAACTTCAGTGCCTACCTTCATCCCGGTTTCTTCCTTCACTTTTTTTAGCCATGGAAGTCCGGCGAGTCCTACCCCTTCAAAGCATCCGGGCATTGTTCGGGGTTTCCAGATTCCGGCGCGGAAAATCTTCACTCCGCCTGCTGCAAGTTGCTTGGCAGTGTCGAGTACTTGCTGCTCACTTTCGGCTGAGCAGGGACCGGCGATTATTATCGGCTCCTTCATTATGGAGACCTCATCGAATAGGGGCTTTATATCTTGCATATTTTTTAGATTATTTTGCGTTTTTTCAAGTGATATCATGATTTCCCATGATTATCCATGATTATCCATGATTATCTTTATTTATCTTTTTTCGCTGAGCGATAGATTCCAAGTATGCGGAAGTCACTGGTGAGAGGCTTGACTGCAGCAAGTGCTTGGCGGCATCGTTCGCCATCATCGAAGGTCAAATCTGCGTAGAAGCGGTATTCCCATTCATGGCCTACCACCGGCATTGACTGCAGCATTGTGAGATTAACATCGTAGAAAGTCAGGATTGTCAGCACTTTTGACAACGCTCCTTTTTCGTGTGGCACTGTGAAAGCAAGGGATATCTTGTTTGCATCCGGTGGAGTAGGGGAGTCCGGCTGTCCGATTATCAGGAATCGTGTGAAGTTGCGGTTATCGTCTTCGATTCCTTCAGCAAGAATGTCGAGTCCATAGAGCTTTCCGGCATATGCCGGAGCTATTGCTGCGGTGGCGGTCATCTTTTCTTCTGCAACCTTTTTCGCGCTTCCTGCCGTATCAAAATCCTCGACTTTTTTTATGTGTGGATGGTGTGATAGATATTGGCGACACTGCAGAAGCGCCATGTAGTGCGACCTTACTTCCTTCAGATCCGATAACTTTGTTCCCGGAAGCGCGCATAGTGAGTGTGACACGCGTATCTTGCATTCCCCTATCACCTTGCGTCCGCTTTTGCGTATATATTCGAAATTTTGCAGCAAGGCTCCGGCAATAGTGTTTTCTATTGCCACTGCTGCCAGCATCTCAGTGTCAGCGTCAAGGGCAGAAAACATATCGTCGAAAGAAGCGAAACCTATCGTTTCGATTTCCTCTTCCGAAAACCATTCACGCGCTGCTATATCATGGAAGCAACCCGGTATTCCCTGTATACCAATTTTCCTCAATTTGATTGCAATTTTTAATTAAATTGCAAAATTACAAAAAATAATTGAGAATATAGAATTTAGAATTTAGAAATTTTTCATGCAGTTGTATAATCATGATTTACCATGATGAAACATGATACTTCATGATTATCATCAATTATCTGATTAATTGTGTTATATCCGGATCCTTCAATATCACCCTCTTTCCCTCGTCTAAAAGATAGATAATCGGCATCGCCGGCAGGTCATACAACTCTTCATCAAGTATCCCGGAGAGGTCATACCCGACGCTCCAGTTGCCGGGCATATCTACTTTCGTCTCGTCCCATACGTCCCGTTTCCCTTCCGCATATATGGCGAGCACTCCAAGCCTTCCC
>CAMWQF010000378.1 GCA_947176285.1 uncultured Porphyromonadaceae bacterium | reverse complement strand
ATTCCTTCTTCAAGAGGAAAAATCTGCTCGAAAACCTGACAAAATCTTAATAAAAAAATAAGTCTAAACAACTTCAATTGAAAGTATGTAACACAGAATTACTATGTAATGTTATGAAAAGAATTGCATTTTCGTTTTTATCATCTTTGTGTATAATTGGTGCTCTGGCACAATCTGTTGATAAATCATGGACCGGAACTTGGGCTACGGCAGTGGAGTTTACGGGTCCCGGTGATATGCCCAAGTCGAGTCTGTCTGGCAGGTCTCTGCGTGAGATCGTGCAAGTTTCTATACCCGGGGATGTCATGAGGATGCAGTTGAGTAATATCCATAGTAAGGAGCCTGTTGAAATTAAGTCAGTGTTTATTGCTAATGCTTTGGATTCATGCGATATAGATGTGAAATCTGCAAAGTATCTTACTTTCAATGGAAAGAAATCGGTGACTATTCCCGCTGGCGAGGCAGTCTATTGTGATGATATAAAGTTCGACCTGCAGCCATTGCAGAAATTGGCAATTACTGTGAATTATGGTGAGAATACGCCGGTGAATGCATCCTCTCACAGAGGGTCGCGCACTACCTCCTTCATTATAAATGGAGAGGCGAAGCCAAAGACCAAGTTTGTGGATGCAGAGAAGTTAGACCATTGGTATAATATTTCATGTATAGATGTGCTTACCGATCAGCCGACAGAATGCATTGCAATAATTGGCAACTCTATCACTGATGGACGCGGAAGCACAACAAATCTTCAGAACCGTTGGCCCGATTTTCTTGCTAAGGCATTTGATGGTAAAATTGGTGTGCTCAATCTTGGTATCGGAGGAAATGCGGTAGTAAATGGAGGCCTTAGCGAGCCCGCTGTTGTACGCTTTGATCGTGATGTCCTTGATCAAGCAGGAGTTACATCCGTAGTGATTTTTGAAGGTGTAAATGATATAGGGGGCAAACGTCCTAATCATCAGGAAATAGTGAAAAATATCATAGACGCTTATAGCAGTTTCATAAAAAAGAGCAAAGATGCGGGAAAGAAAGTGTACCTTGCGACAATAACTCCCTATAAAAACAGTTTCTATGAAGATCATTTCAGCGAGGCTGCCCGTCTCACTATAAATGATTGGATCCGTGCCAACAAGGATGTAGATGGAGTTATAGACTTTGATGCAGCAGTAAGGGATCCGGAAAATCCATCAGCATTACGTCCTGAATTTTCCGACGATTGGCTGCACCTTAACCCCGCCGGCTACGAGGCTATGGGTAAATTCGCTGCTGAATCTTTAAAATCTAAAGATTAACGATCACAGATCGCGTTATGAATAAAGATAACAGTGATGAGATATTCCCGGTGGTGGATGAAGCCGGGAATATCATTGGAAAAGCCACCAGAGGCGAATGCCACAGCGGAAGCAAACTCCTGCATCCTGTAGTGCATCTGCATGTGTTTGATAAAGAAGGAAGACTATTTCTGCAGCATCGTCCTAAATGGAAGGATATTCAGCCAGATAAATGGGATACTGCTGTCGGGGGACACGTTGATTTTGGCGAGTGCGTAGGAGATGCCCTTAGACGTGAGGCTTTTGAAGAATTAGGTTTGATTGGCTTCACCCCTGAGTTCGTAAAGGGATATGTTTTTGAATCTGATATAGAAAAGGAACTTGTAAATAGTTTTAAGACTGTAGTTGATCCTGATGCGGTGCATCCCAGCGATGAACTTGATGGCGGTAGATGGTGGACTGCCGAAGAACTCTCTGACAAAAGTGAAGATCTTACCCCAAATCTCAGACATGAACTGAAACTGCTAAACTTGATATGAGGAAGGTGGTTGTGGCGATGGATTCGATGAAGGGATGTCTGGATTCTCTTTCTGCATCCCATGCTATTGCTTCAGGAATAATTAGCAATGAGACAGATGTAGAGGTAGTCTGTGTGCCGGTAGCAGATGGTGGAGAGGGGACTGCAGAGACTTTGGCTTTTGGGAAAATTAAATTTTCAAAACAGATTTCTAAAGTGACCGGTCCTCTTGGACTGGAAATTAAGGCTGAATGGTATTTTGATGAGGAATCTTCTACCGCTTTCATAGATATGGCTGCGGCAGCGGGTCTTGCTATCGTCGGAGAGAGCCAGAGAAATCCATTGCAAACTACTACATACGGGGTGGGGGAGTTAATTAAGGAAGCAGTAGACAAGGGTGCGCATAAGATAATGCTTGGATTAGGGGGCTCCGCTACTGTGGATGGTGGTCTTGGGGCGCTGCAGGCTTTGGGATTGAGACTTATTGACAGTGAAAGAAAAGTGATGCCTATACCTTTCACTGGTGGTCTAAATCAGATAATGGATATTGAAGCATCAGGATTCCTTGCTGAAAATATTGATATAGATATTTTTCTTCTTTGCGATGTTTCTGCTCCATTCACCGGATTGGATGGTGCCGCTTATGTCTTCGGTCCACAGAAAGGAGCATCCCCTTCAGATGTGCATTATCTTGAAACCGGAATGGATAATGTTCGGAAACTGATAATTTCAAAAACAGGGTTGGATTTGAATGATGTGCCAGGGAGCGGAGCTGCAGGAGGATTAGCCGGGGGACTGATGGCTTTTGCAGGGGGAAAGATTGTGAAAGGTGCATCGGTTGTATTGGATGCTATTGGTTTTGATGATATTATAGAAGGTGCTGATCTGATAGTCACAGGAGAAGGAAGTTCTGACCGTCAGACTCTCATGGGAAAGATTCCCTATGAAATTCTTAAGCGTGGCAAGAGAAAGAATATTCCGGTGTGGCTTGTAGCAGGTAGAATTGCAGACGAAGAAGCCCTTTCTGAAGCTGGTTTTGAAAAGACAATCTGCATCAACTCTCCGGATATAGCCAGGCGAAGCAATACCGTAGGGCAGAATCAGATGGATCCGGATGTTGCATCGAGAAGATTGAAAGCATTGTTGCAGAATAGCACTATAGCTTAGAGCTCATCTCATAAATTTGAGAGTCCCTGGGGTCGCTGGATTGGAGCGATTTTTGGCTT
>CAMWQF010000377.1 GCA_947176285.1 uncultured Porphyromonadaceae bacterium | reverse complement strand
ATATAAAATGTTGTCTTTGCATGATAAATAGTTTACCATATAAAATCAGGCCCAAACTTCAAGATATTCCAACCTCCCATGACGGCAAGATGGACATGGTCCTGTACCCCGGAGGCTACGCAACCATCTCCGGCTCAAATGTCACGTTCCACTACTACACTCAGGATTACCTCGGCAACAATCGGGCAGTCATCAACGGCTCAAACGGTACAATCGAGCAGACTGTTGCATACTATCCATTCGGTGGCATCATTGCCGCCCTCGGCACAAAGCAGACTACCGGTCAGCCCTACAAGTTCGGGGGCAAGGAACTCCAAACAGCAAATGGCCTAAACGAGTATGACTTCGGGGCAAGACGATACTTCCAGGCGGTCCCGCATTTCACTTCCGTTGACCTCCTCTGCGAGAATAGACCCGACCTGTCGCCATATCTTTATTGTAACAATAATCCAGTGAATCTTGTTGATCCAACCGGAGCGGCTCCAACAGAAGAAGAAGCAGCAAGAATGGCTGATTACGTATATGGTAAAGAAAAGATTTATTTAACGGGAGGATGGTCAGTTTCTCAAAAAAGTATTAACAACGTTAATAATGTTGATAATGTATCAGGATTTAAAGCTATGCTTTTTGAGAGGACGGTGGAAGGAGTGACTGAATATGCCTATGCTTATGCAGGAACAGATTTTACGAGTGGAAAAGATTGGGGGAATAATATATTACAAATATTTGGAAAATCAGACCAATATTCTATTGCAATCCATAATGCCGTAGCATTAAGTGAAAATCTTTCAGGAGAACTTACATTTGTCGGACATTCATTGGGTGGAGGACTTGCGGCTGCTGCTTATGCGACTGAAGGCCAAGCAATGACATTTAATGCCGCTGGGGTTAGTTCAGAAACAATCAATACATCTGGAACTGCAATAATCGATGCTTATGTAACAACAAATGACGAACTTCATAAATTTCAATCAATGACATTAGGAGTCCCTGTAGCCAATGGAAACATTCATTGGAGAACTGGACATGCATCTTTGTTAGGCCACTCTGTAAAGAATTTTTATCAACCATCTATTCCATCTCAAATTTATAATAGATTTAAAAACGCATGTATCCAAGGTATAAATCAAATACATAATTTTTTTAGTCCTTCTAATTTCTTGAACTTCTAATAAAAACACTTATGAAGATATCAATAATAGGAATACTTACCGCCCTTTTTCTCACAAACTGCAGCCATAATGAAAAAACTCCAATAGGAATGTCTCCTGATATATTCCATGACACTCCGGGACGAACGGCTGCCTTGGCGATAATTAAGGATGATACAGTAGCCCTTGGAAAAGAATTGGAGAAGAATAGAGATCTCATAAGTCTTAGGGATCCATATTATGGATTTTCACTTCTTTACACAGCGGTGTTAAACAATAAGGTAAAGTCAACTGAAAAACTGTTGAAGTCAGGCTTTGATCCTAATCTGGTAAGCGATACTATACAAGGAGAGGGTACGACCCCCATATTGTGTGCTTCTAAATACAGTGATATCTCATTCAAAACACTTGAATTATTACTTCTGTTTGGAGGAGACCCTAATTCTAAACAACGCTTTTCACTTAGAGACATAGATTTTGAAAATGAAATACAGGATACTATTAACCAACACGCCATTACAGACGCCGCAGGCAATGACATAGAAAAGGTCAGGTTGTTACTTGATTTCGGAGCAGAAATAAATCCTAAAGAGGGCATTTCCCCTTTGGATATGGCTGTGGCTCTGGATAAGATGGAGATTGCGCTTTATCTTCTGGAACATGGTGCGGACTACAACGAGATATATGAAGCTGGGGACACTGATTCACAGCTCTGCAAGTCGAGGGGATATGCAACAGTGGCAGACAAACTCCGTTATGTATTTGTACCACTTGACTCGCGAGAATATGAATTCAAGTTGAGGGTGATTGAATTTCTACAGAAAAAAGGTCTGGATTATTACAAAACAGAGATTCCTAAGCATGCTCTTAATTTAATAAAGGATAAATATCCTGATTCATGGGAAGAATATATAAAAGTTTATTGAGAAGAGAGCATCTCTTCCTGTACACTTACGGGGGAATCATTGCCGACCTCGGCACAAAGCCGACTACCGGCCAGCCTTTCAAGTTCGGAGGTAAGGAACTCCTGACTGCCAACGGACTCAACGAGTATGACTTCGGGGCAACGCGATACTTCCAGGCGGTCCCGCACTTCACTTCCATTGACCCCCTCTGCGAGAAGAGGCCAGACCTTTCACCTTATCTTTATTGCGGCAATAATCCTGTTAACGCTATTGATCCTACGGGAAAAGTCATAGAGATGCCCAGAGGTTCATCAGTGGATCAGATATTAACTGTAATGTGGAATATGCAACAGATTACTGATGATAAACTCGTTTTTAATACTCAAAAAGACGGGACTATAAGAATTAAGATTGCCTCCTTAGGAAAAGGAAACCATTCTGCCGGAACAAGACTGATCAGAAGGCTTAACAGTTCCAATAAAACCTTGACAATAACTCCTACAAGCGGTGGTAATCAAGAAAAAGGTGAATCTAAAATCGATGGAACAAATGGAAAAGGAACAAATGCTATGGTATCGTTTAATCCAGATTCTGATCCTGATATAAACATTTTGGATGAGAATACGGGCAGAGCCATTAGTAGCAAACGTCCTTCTTATGTTGGACTTGCACATGAATTGATTCACGCAGATAGAGACATGCGAGGAGTTGCAATTAATTCAACAGAGAAAGAAAAACATGCTTTTATTAACCAATTTGGCCAAAATAAAGTTGAACCCATTCCTAAAGAGGAAGAGGCCACTATAGGTTTTAACCATATCAGAAAAAATAGTATTACTGAGAATGACATAAGAAAAGAGTTAGGTCTACCGCTGAGAGCCACATACGGTTCATATAAAAAGTAATCAGGTTTTCTTTTAAATTTTATACCTAAGAGTTACCTAATTCTGAAAAAATTCAATGATAAACTATAC
>CAMWQF010000376.1 GCA_947176285.1 uncultured Porphyromonadaceae bacterium | reverse complement strand
GATGACAACTTCGACGGGGATATTCAGGAAAACGAGATTCATGACATATCCGGTTCCGGACTTGAAGTAGCTGATCTCCTGCAAGCTCAGGCTGCTCAGGAAGGTGATGTATTCTATGCGTCAAATGACGATATGCCTGACTACATCAATGACGCAGACTCAATAATGACCGTCTGATGGGAAAGATTTTTATTGTCTGCCCGGAGTGCCATCAGCAACTCTCTTTCAATGAAGTTCCAGGTTATCAGAATATGGTGGTGGAATGTCCCAAATGTCATTTCAAAGCCAATGCCAGCGTATATCAAGGCGGATCTCAGGCACGTGGTGCGCATGGGACTGATGAGATGCCGACTCAACTTGTCATGCCTCCGAGATCGGCGACAGATATAGGGCAGATCCGGGTTAAGTCGACCAATGAGATCCAGTTTCTCAAAGCCGGGAAGAATGTCATTGGACGTAGAGCGAAGACAGGAACAGCTGATATCAAGATCAGCACCGATATGTATATGAGCCGTCAGCATGTGCTTATAGACGTTGTAAAGAAAGGATTCGGCTATGAGCATCATCTCGTTGAAATAAACTCAAAGAATATTGTTAAATTAAATGGCAAACCTATAAATCGCGGTGACATTCTTATTTTGAAGTTTGGAGATACTATGACTCTTGGGACGACAGATATTGTACTTGAGTCAAGAATCGTTGATGAAGAGGCAACCCGATTAGCATAACTATATCATGATTACGATAAGACAACCTCTGTCATTTACTGAGATAGGACAAAAGGATAATCAAGAAGACTATCTTTTCCCGAGTCGCGCAGATGAAGAGACGCGAGTCTTCATCATGTGTGATGGAATGGGAGGACATGATAATGGAGAAGTTGCAAGTATGACCGCGGCAAATGCTTTAGGCAACTATCTGTCATCTTGCTCTGCCATTGATATCCCGGTATTCGAGACTGGATTGGCGAAGGCTTATGATGCCTTAGACAAAATAGATACTAATTCCATGAAGAAACCGGGAACCACTATGGCGTGTCTTTGCCTTAACGAAAATAACTACTTAGTGGCTCATATAGGAGACAGTCGAATATACCATATACGTCCGTCTCTATACAATTCTGAAACGAAGAGAGGTGGTATTCTTTATCAGTCATCCGACCACTCACTGGTAAACGATCTTCTAAAAGCCGGAGAACTTACTGAAGAAGAGGCAAAAGATTTTCCACAGAAGAATGTCATCACTCGAGCCATGCAACCACATCTGACGAAGCGTTATAAGTCTGATGTATATATGTTTGACGACATTCAGAATGGCGATTATTTCTTTCTATGCTGTGACGGTGTTCTTGAACAGATGTCCAATGAAAAGCTCTGCGAGATATTAGCAGATAAGAAACTGACAGATGAACTGAAATTAGAAGCAATAAAGTCGGTTTGTGATGGAAAGACCCGGGATAATTATACTTGTTGGCTTATTCCCATTGATAAGGTTAAAATTCAGAAAGATTCATCAGTATCTGCAGTAATTAAGGCAAAAGAAGAGAGTGTTGTGATTACGCCAGCAAAGATTAATGAGAATACTTCATATAATCTGGTTAAAGTTGCTGCCAATTTTCGTAAAAGATGGATAAGTAGGATTATGAGCCAAAAGATGCTCAAAATCTCTAGTATCAAGATCAACTATAAGCATCTGCCAAAATGGATTTGGTGGATAGTAGGTTTATTGTTGTCTGTAGTAATGCTGTGGATGGTTATGAAGAAGTTTAATATTTGTCTCTGCTGACTTCACATTTTATCCAGATAAGGGGCGCTCCCATACAAATTCCATTATCTTTGCACTCAGAATCTCTTTGTCTTGGGATCTGACTCAATCCAGGGCCTGCGTAAGCTTAAACGTAATTAATCATCTAAGAGATTCTAAATTCAAAATTGGAATTTGAAATTATTAAAATATGAAATACTCTCACAACCCCTACTCTGGTCGTCTATCAGTCGGATTCCGCTTCTGCTTCCACGTCACTTCCATCGCCCACCGTCCTCTCTTCCTCCCAATTGAAATGAAAACTCTCCCTCAGATCCAGCGGCTTCTGAAGGGAGAGTCCCCTCTTTCCGTATTCTGCCAAGACTCAATCAAATCCGCACGCATGGCTTTCTGTGATCTCCGTGAAAGATTCGATTTCGCCTATTGGGCTGCAAGAGAATACTACATCCGCGACATCCATGACGCAGATAAAATAGTACCCCTTAGATTAAACGGCTACCAGCACTACATCATCGACATACTTCAAAAACGCTTTACAAACCGTCAGCAATCCTGCTATCTGGTCACCAAGTCTTTCCGACCTTGCGGAGTGACGACCTGCATCCAGGCTTACCAGCTCTGGCTCCAAACATTCAAATGCCCGAAGCACTCTTTCACTTGCTCCGCTTCCGAAATATCACTTCACCCCTTGAAGGAAAATATCAGCCGGTTCCTCTCCAGTGATGTCGTGTCTCCAGCCAAATCCATTTTACTTCCCGGAATCGGTTGCAAGGCTTTCTTCAACACTTTCCGTAATCCCGATTACATCCGGGGCATCGACCTCGGATACCTCCATTTCGCCGACATGTCACGCTGGCACGACAACTACGGTGCCTTATCCTCAAGAGTTTACGCTGCCGCCCGGAGCAGTGTCCTCATGAAACATGACACCCTCGTCGTCCTTGAAGGGAATACTCCTAGAGATGAACGCCTGTTTTTGAGGGATATACATCAACTACGTCTATCCGCAGAGGTAAGGATGTCAATGCTTTCAAATATCTGCTGCAACCCATTCTTCCTCGACCATGTATCCCTCGCCAATATCCCCAACATCATCCCTCATTTCTTTCACATCAACCTCAACTACGCCTTCGACCCATCCCGAAAAGTAAACATCACTCCATCAACTTCTTGAAATACAATATTATAGTTTATTCTGATGAAGCTTAATACTCCCCCTTATCTTATATACCGTCTTCTTCTTTTATTAGGTATTATGGTCACCAAACTT
>CAMWQF010000375.1 GCA_947176285.1 uncultured Porphyromonadaceae bacterium | reverse complement strand
GTTGGCTATATGGCGTCTGGCAAGACGACATTCGGAAAAGCCCTTGCACGCAAAACTGGTATGCAGCACATTGACCTCGATTTCTATATTGAGCAACGTTATCATTCCACTATAAGAGATATTTTCGCATCTAAAGGTGAGGCTGAGTTTAGACGTATTGAAGCTTTTGTGCTACATGAAGTTGGTGAAATGGATGATGTGATTATTTCATGCGGTGGAGGAACTCCATGCTTTGGCGACAACATGGACTATATGAATTCACGTGGAGTTACAGTTTGTCTTAATGCCTCTGACGATGTCATAGCCGACAGAATTATCCAGGCTGGCAACAAACGTCCCTTAATGGCTAACAAATCGCGAGAGGAAATTTTAGAGACAATTGGACATCATATGTCGGTCAGGGCTCCTTTCTATGGAAAAGCGAAAATTATTATTTCCGGCAATCTCCTTGAAAATAAGGCTCAAATCGCTGATACCGTAGATAACTTTATGAAAAATTATATGCACAATTTGGAAGAATTGGAATAATTTGTTAATTTTGCCATTGCGGATTCAATAATGCTTGCATGCTTGTGTTTATGCAAACTGACTGATCCGGATTATCTGACTAAAACCTATGAGCCATGAATGAAGAAGTTGTTCAGCAAAAGATTACTAAGATCGACATTGAGCCTCTATTGCGTCATACACAAATGTTTAAGGATGGCGAAGGCACTGATATCTCACTCCTTGCCAACTATCCTGATACCGACGAAACAAGAATGCTTCTAACTCCGGAAGCATGTGGACTGCTTACCTCCGGCGGCATGAAAGTTGCTATGGAAGAGGGGGCTGGCGTAGACATTGCTTTCAGTGATGATGCATATGCTGAATACGGTGTGAAAATTGTGACTCGCCAAGAGGCTCTTGGAGCTTCTGTCGTGCTCTCTTTCCAACCACTTCGTCCTGCTGATATACGTCTGATGAAGCCGGGAAGCACCCTTCTTTGCACTATGGCATCCGGACTTATTGACAAGGAGTCGATAAAAGCACTTCTTGAAATGGATATCACCATGGGATGCCTTGACAACATGTATAGCCACAATGATACTCCCATATTCGCTGATATTATTGATGAGATCGATGGTAGAGCCGCAATTATGTACGCTCAGGAGAATCTTTCTTATCTTGGTGGAGGAAAGGGTGTGCTTCTTGCAAGCGTGGCTGGCATAAATCCCTGTGAAGTCCTCATAATTGGTGATGGCACAGATGTATATTCTGCTGCTAAAGCAGCCCTTAATATGGGAGCCCAGGTTACTGTCATCAACAACGATGTGTCTATGCTGGCTGTCGCTCGTGAAGTTTGCGGTCCGCAGATTCAGACCATAATGATTCATCCTCGTGTGCTGTATAATAAAGTTAAGACTGCAGATGTAATTCTTCTTGGCACAACGACTCGACCTTTTGAATTTCCAAAGAATCTGTCGGCGGTGATGAAAGACAGTGCCTATGTGCTCGACTTCAAAGACTCCCATCCTTCCGTTTCTGTTCCACGTACTGTGGCAATGGCTATCAGCAATGTGATGGTCAACTTCCTGGATGAACTGAGAATCAAGGATTGCTTCGACAGTATGATTTCCACTAATGAGGGAGTCAGCCAAGGCATCGTGACATATCACGGAAAACTCGTAGACAAACTTGTAGGGTCGTACACCGGTCTCCCTGCAGTGGATTTGTCAGTGATGCTTGCCGGTCGGAATTAAAGTATACAGTTTGTAAGTTCTTGTTCAGGATGAGGGTCATCCATATCCTTTCGTCAGTAATGTGGTCTGGCGTAGAACGCTATGCCTTGGACATTTGTCGTCACTGTAGCAGAAATGGCGATGATGTGCTTGTGGTCACCCGCGATGCTCGCGCCGTAGATGATGTGTTTCGGCGTAACGGAATCCCAATCAGGTTTGCTCCATTGGGGGGATTCCTGTCTTATCATGCTGTGAAAGGAATATGCGATGTAATCAACGAGAGCAGAGATCAGACTGTGATTCATTGCCATGATACTCGCGATGCCTTTGCTGCCCTCACTGCGCGAAGCATGGTGGGAAGGAACGATATCAAGGTGATTCTCACTTGGCATTATGTGAAGAGAGCTGGAAAATCACCCTTTCATAGATTCGTATATCGGAATGTTGACAATCTCATTTTTGTATCTAACACAGCAAAAACGAAATTCTTTTCCGGTTGGCATTGGAAAGGCAGATATTCAGAAGATGAAATAAACTCTTTGGTAATCCACAACAGTCTTAACATTGACCTTGATCCTGTGGAGCCGGAACCATTGAAAGGACCGGTCATTGCTATGTATCTCGGTAGGCTTGCACCCGATAAAGGCATAGAGGATATCATTGACGCGCTAAAATACCTTAAAGATATTAAATTGAGATTTAGGATTGTAGGCACCGGACATCCTGATTATGTAGACTCTCTCCGTCGGCGTGCACTCAATGCGGGGGTTATGCAAATGATTGACTGGCCACGCCATAGGGAAAACACTCAAGAGTTTATCAGAATGTCGCATTTTGGAGTCTTGCCATCTGCGGCTCCGGAGGCATTTGGGATGTCAAACATCGAATTTATGAAAGAGGGTAGACCAATCATCGCTACCGACAATGGTGCGCAACACGAATATATAACGGATGGGAAGGAGGGGATTCTCGTGCCGCCCCATAATGCTCATCGGCTTGCGTGGGAAATGAAGAGACTCGCACTTTCATCCGAGATCCGAGTCTCAATTGGATTAGCGGCTCGACAGAAGTTTGAATCTCAAATTTCTTGGACACATTTCATTTCCAGACTTTATCCCCTTTATCAAGAATAGTTTCTATTGGCAATCACCTTGCATTCAGAGAAGCAATGGGAAGCAGAGCAATTTTTACTCAAAAAATTTGGATATTCAAAAAAAAAACACTAATTTTGCATCCGCAATTGAGCGGTAACCGCCGCCAAGAAATTGCACTCGGGGTGTAGCACAGTTGGTTAGCGCGCTACGTTCGGGACGTAGAGG
>CAMWQF010000374.1 GCA_947176285.1 uncultured Porphyromonadaceae bacterium | reverse complement strand
AAACTTGATTCTCTGGATTCTCATTATAATCTGATGACCTTATGCGGATCCACGTCTTCATTTGAGACTATGAGGCGAGCGGGGATTGACACAGCGGAACTGTATATCGCAGTCACTCCTTTTGAGACACGCAACATCACTTCTTGCTCAATAGCTAAGAAACTTGGAGTAAGGAAAACTGTGGCGAGAATCGACAACTACGAATTCATGAAGAAAGATAATCGCCTAATACTCAAGGAACTCGGCATAGACACCCTGATTTATCCGGAATATCTGGCAGCGCAAGCAATAGATTTGTCGCTTTCTCACAACTGGGCGCGCTATTGGGGAGAAATGGGAAATAATCAACTGTATCTTATAGGGGTAAAGATAAGAGACAATTCGCAACTATGCGGATTAAAACTTCGCGACTTGCCTGTTTCTGCCCATCATTTCCATGTATCTGCCATCAAGCGCAATGCAGAGACGGTAATTCCGGGTGGAAATGACACCATAGAGAAAGATGATATAGTCTATTTCATCACTACACCTGAATATGTGGAGGAAGTGAGGGAACTATGCGGAAAGAAAAAGAAAGTGATCAAAAAGGTCATGATCATGGGAGGAAGCCAGATTGCTCTGAGATTCTGTTATGAATTTCATGACAAGTATCATATCCGCGTGATTGACATTGACAGGGAACGATGTGAGTATCTTGCAACGGAGATTCCTGAGATTGAAGTGATCAATGGAGATGGTCGCGATGTGGAAGTGCTTCGTGAAAATGCAATATATCAATACGATGCATTCATGGCTCTTACTTCAAAGTCTGAGACCAATATCCTTTCTTGCCTCACAGCAAAAGATTTTGGAGTGGCAAAGACGATAGCGGATGTAGAGAACTTGCAGTTTTACAGTCTTGCTGAAAACCTTAACATCGGCACTTCCATCAATAAGAAATTGATGGCATCTTCAAGCATATTCCAGATATTACTTGACTCTGATGAATCAAATTCTAAATTCCTTGCCCTTGCAGATGCAGAAGTTTGTGAAATGGAGGTAAAAGAGAAGGCAAAAATCACCAAAGCCCCGGTCAAAGACCTTAAACTTCCATGGGGAATGACACTCGCAGCGTTGATACGAGATGGCCAAGCCATGCTCATCGGAGGTATGACTCAGATACAGGCAGGAGATAAAGTTGTGGTGTTCTGCCTTACAGGTTCAATTTCAAAGATAGAAAAGTGGTTCAATTAAGACTGAAACATAATGCTTATATCAACCTGCCTATGCTTATGCGTACTGTAGGTTGGCTTCTGATGGTGCTGTCAGGATTTATGATCTTTCCTCTGATTACATCCATAATCTACGGAGACTCAGAAATCCGACCTATCATCATTTCTATGGCGATAACAATAGGATGCGCTATGGGATTGATGAGCCTCAAGCCCAAAAGCAAAGAGATGGGAAAACGTGAGGCAATATTGCTGACGTCGCTTATATGGGTGATCCTCTCAATGTTTGGGATGCTTCCCTTTCTCTTGTGCGGCACCCATGAAAGCATAAGCGATGCTTTTTTTGAGACTATGAGCGGATTCACCACAACAGGTGCGTCTGTACTAAGTTCACTGAAAGATGTGCCGCATTCATTGCTGCTTTGGAGATGTATGCTCCAATGGATTGGCGGACTTGGTATCATTCTGTTTACATTGGCGGTTGTTCCTATGCTCAACAACAAGGGAGGAATGCTGATGTTTAATGAAGAAGTGACAGGAATCACTCATGACAAGTTGCGACCTCGAGTCAGCAACACAGCCAAGTCTCTGTGGGGCATATACATATGTCTGACAATCACGTGCATACTGTTGCTATGGTTTTCAAGGATGAATTTATTTGAAGCAATATGCCATGGTCTTTCCACTATGTCAACAGGTGGATTTTCAACCGACGACATTAGCATTAGGGATTGGAACAGCCCATACATAATAATCATATTGACAGTATTCATGTTTATTGGAGGAGTCAACTTCAACTTGCTATTTGCAACCGTAGATGGAGACTGGAGAAAACTTCTGAAAAACGATGCTTTCAAATGGTTTTGCATGACAATTCTTTTTGGCTATTTGGTATTCACCATCTCAATAATTGGAAAGCATCATGTCCACAGTTGGCAGGAAGTCACGATAGTCCCATTATTTCAAAGCGTATCTATCCTGACATCTACCGGACTGGTTGTTCCTCATTTTAATCATTGGGGAGCTGTTCCTTTCATAGTAATGCTGATTTTCATGGCTATAGGAGGATGCGCCGGGAGTACATCCGGAGGTGCAAAAATCGACAGATTCATCATTTTCTTTAAATTTTTGAAAAATGAGATGTACCGCACGATGTATCCTTCTGCAGTAAAGACAGTGACAGTCAATGGCAGGGGTACCTCCTATGTGATAGTAATGAAAGTCCTTGCCTTCATCGCATTATATTTCCTCGTAATCTTCGTAGGAGGTTTTCTGCTTACAGTCCTTGGAGTCCCCTTCAATGAGAGTTTCTTTTATTCACTATCAGCAATTTCCAATGCCGGGATAGGCACAGAGGTACAGGATGGCGTGTCTTGTTTTTCGATGATTCCGGATGCAGCCAAATGGATACTCAGTTTCGTAATGCTCACAGGGCGTCTGGAACTCTACACAGTCCTGCTCCTCTTCACCCCCGCATTCTGGGAAAAATAGGCCCCTCGCTGTCAGTCCTAAAAGTGAAAAAACACCCCTCCAAACTATTACGCAGGCAGACAACGTAGTGAGCATGCTCCGCATGCGTCCCACCTGGTCAAAAGGAAACTTTTTATATTATATAATGTTAAAGTTACCAGCGGATGCGCATTATGAGGATGCTGACTTACGAATTTTTACTTTACTATATGTTCTACAACATATTTTTCTATTTTTCGCCCTTAATATTTGTAAAAACTCTATATTTTCATTAACTTGCACTCACTAACCGCAAAATCTCCTCCATGGTGAAAAGTATCCAAGGTATCAATTACAACTATGCGGGCAACCCGGTCCGGATTTCGTTTGCAGATGGCG
>CAMWQF010000373.1 GCA_947176285.1 uncultured Porphyromonadaceae bacterium | reverse complement strand
TAGTCAGATAGTTTAAAGATAAAATGCTTTGCAGTGTTGTACATATGTACAACACTGCAAAGGTAATAATATTTTTTTAAACTACACAAAAAACAGCACATTTTTTTAATTCCAGACTGATTTTTGATGTCCTAACCCTGATATAAGGATTTTTCAATTCTATTCAAGGACAAATTCTGTCATAAGCCATATCTTTTGTTTCTCTCCTTCAAAGCGAATACTTTTGTATAGCCTGTAGACTCCCGGCTGATTATTGTTGAGACTTGGGGTTAAAGCTGCCTCAAAAGTATGCTTTCCGGTTGGCTTCAACTCGATTCCTATGTCATGCCACATACCGGGATTAGGCAACCTATACCATAATCCATCGTTTCCTTTATAACCTATTAGGTAATACTCTCCGAAACATATATTACTCTCACTTTCATTGGTCAGAGTGAATGATGCAGATTTAGAATTTACCGCAAATGAGGGCTCATCAGGGAGCAACTTAACCTTATTAATTTCAACTACAGACTCCACTAATTCAGAAATTGGCGTTGGCTTTGAGTCACCACTGAACTTTATATAAGGTGAGTTAGAAATACTTTTCCTGAATTCTTTTTGCCAATAAGTGGTGTTTATTTCCAAGTATACTTCAACTGCATCCGGTAAAAGCCCAATACCATATATATTTGGTTGCAAAGGATTTCCCTTTATCTCTTTTAGCCTATCCAATATCAATGACTGCAAATCCTTCAATTCTTTTTCAGATGGAGACTTATGTGTCGTAATGGTATCAGCTTTAAAAACAGAATCGCATTCCTTATCCAAATACGAAGTCGATTGTGCTGAATCAACTACCGTGATTGAATCTTCCGACGTAGAAGAATTCATACCCGAACCTTTATCATCATGTTTAATGCAACCTGATAGATACGCCAACGATAATAAAATATCGACAATAATAATTAATTTCTTCATTGTTAATGACAAAGATAGGTTATTATTCCTTATTGTGAAGACTATCTTTTTCTTCGAACAAAATTGGCCACGTAAAATGCTGAGGTTCTTTTTGAGGTGTACAATACATGACATCAAACCTTGGCAAAGATTCTACCAGTCTCAATGCTTCAGAATTCAGTTCTTCGTTTTTACTTCCTTTGATGATCTTACCATTACAGACTTTACCATCCGGTTGAACCATAAAATAAACTATAACTCTTTCTCTTCCTTTATAGCCTTCTGGAATACGAATATTTTCTTTCTGCCATTTCATCATATTGGCCATTCCTCCTGGAAACTCGCAGAATGGACCGAGTTCTATCCATGCATCTTCGTAAAATTTCTCAGCCTGACTCTTTAATGATTCAAAAGCACTTGAAGTCAATGAAACAAATGCACATTTATTTCCATATTCATCATTCTTGATCTCTATATTTGTTATGGAATCAGGACACACCATATTTATACCGGCACCGATTATCCATTCATTGTTGAAATACACAAAATCAATATTGTCTGCTTTTTGCACCCCATCACTTGAATTCATGGCTGATGAAAGCCAATCTCCTGACATGTTTATATAAAACCAGTCGTCGCTATCCCAATAATTATATTCTCCATCACTCCTTTTTACTTCTTTCAACACACCCTTCTCAGTCACTTTAGCCATTCCCTTCTCATACGGAAAGGCAAAAGCAAATTTTGGCTCCATTACCACATATCCTTCTCCATTGGCAAAACCAACTTTTCCTTTTGTGTCGATAATACGATATCTATCACAACTTACATAATCATCACCGTTGTCTATTTGAAATGGCTTGAAATCAGTTTGAGAGATATGTTTGAGCATAATTGTTTCCGGACCTATAAGAGTGGTATTCGCAGTGTCTAAACCTATCTCATTGGTCTTACACCCGGCAAAACATAATATAAACAGCAAAAATATTTCTATGTATCTTCTCATTTTCTTTTAATTATATACTTTATTTCCGATATTCAATTGAGTCTCTTGCAAAGTTATAAAGACTTTTGATATTTTACAACCACCAAAGAGAAAAAAATATGAATCCGGATAAATCACAGTATATTGTGATTTTTAATAATAAAATTAGAAGATTTGTCTCAATTCAGCCAAAATCACAGTATATTGTGATTTTATTGATTAAGGCCCCGTCTCATAAAAAATGGGGCCTAAATACTTGATTTGATACTCTATAATAGGAGTTAAAAATCGAGATTCAAATATGATTTGAATCGCTCTATTGAGGTGTTGATGATGAGAGAGTCCGGGAATTCTGTTTCATTCAAAAGAGGAGGAAGATATTCATAGTTGGCTATGTCAAACGATATATGAGCATCGCTTCCGAGTATGACCGGCACATCATAACGCTTGCAAAGCTTTAGAATTTCTATATTATTGGCCTTTGCTGATAATTTCTTGCGTATAGGCTTCAGGGAACTGTTGTTGATTTCAAGAAGAGTGTGACACTCTTTGGCAGCTAACACAATTGGCTCAAAATCCAAATCTGCGGTTCCGTCGCCCGGATGGCTTATAATGTTGATAAAAGGATTGCTGATGGCATTTATCATTCCACGCGTATTCTCCTCCCGTGTGCCCCATTTATAACATAGAGAGTGAATGCCGGCTATTCTGAGATCAAGCTTTGACATCAATTCATCATCCATATCAAGATTCCCTTCTCCATCAAGAATATTGATCTCTGCGCCCAACATCAAATTGACCCCATACATTTCGCGTGGCACGATATGAAGATTACGGAAATAGATAGTCTCGCAAGTACCGGGTATACCTGGAGCATGCTCTGTGATGCCTAATAACTTAATCCCTTTTTCCTTTGCACCCATTGCCATTTCCTGAATAGTACTGAATGCATGGCCACTGGCTATAGTATGTGTATGTACGTCAAGTTCTATGTTTTTGAAATCCATAATGCATAATCTTTTTCAATGCAAAATTACTAAAAAAACTGAAAGCAGCTCGAAAACAAATAAGAATAAATAGCAACGGACATTAAATTTTCTTCAAATAAAATTTGGAAGTTTCAACCTTATGCATTAT
>CAMWQF010000372.1 GCA_947176285.1 uncultured Porphyromonadaceae bacterium | reverse complement strand
AACTTCACCTTCAGTTTCTGCATCTTGTCGATCTGCTTTTTACCCATTGCCTTTCGGAGCATATCGCTCTCGCCTCGCGTAAAGTTGGCAAGAAGGCGCGACAGAAGCATGACCTGTTCCTGATATACAGTGACACCATAGGTTTCCTTCAGATATTTCTCCATGATAGGAATATCATATTCGATAGCTTCCTGACCATGCTTTCTGGCAATAAATGAAGGAATATAGTCCATAGGTCCGGGACGGTAAAGGGCATTCATGGCAATCAGGTCTTCAAACTTTGATGGCTGAAGCTGACGCAGATAGGTGCGCATACCGGCAGACTCAAACTGGAAAGTTGAAGTGGTGCGACCGTCGCAATAGAGTTTAAAAGTTGCGGGATCGTCAAGTGGTATGCTCTCAATATCCAAATCAATCCCTTTGGACGCCTTGATATTGGCAAGAGTCTCCTTTATTATAGATAGGGTCTTCAGTCCAAGGAAGTCCATCTTGATAAGACCGGTATCTTCAATAATACTTCCCTCATACTGAGTAGTCATCTGCTTAGTGCCGTCGGCATCTGTGGCTATAGATACAGGCACCCAGTCTGAAATTTCATCGCGGCAGATAATGACACCGCAAGCGTGAATGCCGGTGCCGCGAATATTTCCTTCCAACTGAGTAGCATATTTGATAGTGTCGCGAATCTTAGGATCCGGATTATGAGTTTCATTCTCAAACTCCTTATTGTATTTCAACACATTCTTTAGATTGATCTTCGGTGCTTTCCCATTGACTTCCGGCAGACGATCGGGCACCAATTTTTTCAATCTATTTGATTCAGCCACCGACACTTCAAGAACACGCGCCACATCGGCTATGGCACTCTTTGTAGCCATTGTCTGGAAAGTGATGATATGAGCCACTTTCTCAGCGCCATATTTTTCAGTGACATATTTAAGCACCTCATATCGCCCGTCGTCATCAAAGTCAACATCGATATCAGGGAGAGAAATACGGTCAGGATTCAGGAATCTCTCAAACAGAAGGTCATATTTGATAGGGTCCACCCTTGTTATCCCGAGGCAATATGCAGCGGCTGAACCGGCAGCAGAACCACGTCCGGGGCCAATGCTGACACCCAGTTTATTGCGTCCAGTATTGATAAAATCCTGCACTATAAGGAAGTAACCGGGGAAACCCATTGTCTTCATTATATAAAGTTCAAAATTCAGACGTTCGGCTACCTCTTCCGGAAGTGGATCTCCATAAATCTTCCTCGCCCCCTCCATAGTAAGTTTGTTGAGATAGTCTGCTTCAAACTTGATACGGTAGAGCTTGTCATACCCTCCAAGACGCGCGATTTTTTTCTCACCTTCTTCTCTTGACAACACTACATTGCCGTTTTCATCTTGCGTGAATTCGTCATAGAGTTCCTCTTCCGTAATTCGTTGGCGGTATTCTTCTTCAGTTCCAAAGTCAGCCGGAATTTCGAAAAATGGCATGATCGGTGAATGATCGATGGAATATGATTCTACTTTGTCGAGCACTTCCATTGTGTTATCAAGAGCCTCAGGAATGTCGCTGAATATCTTATGCATCTCATCAGGAGACTTAAGCCATTCCTGCTTGGTGTAATGCAGACGAGCCTCATTAAATGTCTTCTGCATAGACACGCAAATAAGCCGGTCGTGAGCTTCTGCATCATCTTCATACGTGAAGTGCACATCATTTGTTGCCACTAGCTTTATGCCATGTTTCTTAGCAAGCGAAACAAGAACTTCATTGACTTTACATTGTTCAGGATAAACTTCCCGGTTGGAATTTTCCTTGAATGTCTCATGCCTTTGGAGTTCAAGATAATAGTCATCACCAAATGTTTTCTTATACCAAAGTATTCTCTCTTCCGCGGCAGCCAAATCGTCGTTGAGAATGAATTGTGGAACTTCCCCGCCAAGACAAGCGCTGCAAATGATGAGACCTTCCTTATGTGCCTCCAGTTCTACCCTATCTGTTCGCGGCTTGAAATACATTCCATCAGTCCATGATTTGCTTACAAGTTTTATGAGATTCTTGTATCCTTTGAGATTCTTCGCCAGAACAATCAGATGGTAACCTCTGTCATTTTTGTCACGACGGTCGGTCAATCTGTCTTTGGCTACATACATTTCACAGCCTATGATAAGTTTGAACTTTTGGTCGTCGGGAAGTCCGGAATTCTTTTTATTGACATAATTCCACATTTCCTTGATGCCGAACATATTGCCATGGTCTGTCAGGGCGATACCCTTCATCCCAAGTTCAATTGAACGATCTACCAGTTCCTGAATAGATGCCTTTCCATCGAGAAGGCTATATTGTGAATGCACATGAAGATGCGTAAATTGAGGCATATTTATTGCGTTTTTATTTTTTTTATAATTAATCAGGGACCCTGCCGAAGCCTTTGAAAGTTCTGACATAATATGGTTGAGTGATATCAGAAATCACCACTCCCTTTGATGAGGAAGCATGGATGAAATTCTTTTCATCCACCATTATGCCTACATGTGAGATTCGTTCAGGGTCTTTCCCTGTTGCAAAGAAACAAAGATCACCAGGAAGTACATCTTTTTTCTTCAGACTCTTGCAAAAGTCAGACTGCTTGGCACTATTTCGGGGAAGTTTGATACCGGTTACTTTTTCATAGACACTCATCACCATACCGGAGCAGTCGCAAGCCACACCCTTATCAGCCCTGCCATAGGCATATGGAGTTCCAAGCCATCCTTCGGCTTCCTTAATTATCTTTTTTCTTTCCTTTGAAACTTCTTTATGATTTTTGTCACTCTTGTCATTACTGTGCTTCCCTTTATTTAAAGTCTCGAATTGTTCGTCATAAAAAGATTTATAGACCTTTTTCTTAGAGCCGCATGAAGTGACAGTCACTCCCATGGCAGCGACTATAAAGAGAATAAGAAATCGCAGTAATTTTCGTTTCATAATGCAAATTTACTCAATTGAAAGGTTTTTTCAAAGTATTTTAATACTTTTTTCATTTCTTTATTGCTTATCTTAAATAAAATTAAAAAGATAAACCATCCAGCACTATTGG
>CAMWQF010000371.1 GCA_947176285.1 uncultured Porphyromonadaceae bacterium | reverse complement strand
GCATTGCAATATATTCCCTTCTCTGCCTTGAAGCGGAGATTCTGTATGGTGCGGGCTTTTATGACGCGCTCACGGATCGAGGCGCTCGACTCCGCCGGAGCCCGGTTTGCCATATCATCAAAGGCGACAGGCTCGATCTCGCACTGTATGTCAATACGGTCGAGAAGCGGGCCACTGATGCGGTTCATATACTTTGCCACGGCACCTGCCTGACAGGTACATTTCTTGGTAGGATGACCGTAATATCCGCATGGACAGGGATTCATCGAAGCCACGAGCATAAACGAAGCAGGATAATCCACAGTATACTTAGCCCTTGATACGGTTATGGTCCTATCCTCAATCGGCTGTCTCAATACTTCAAGGACAGTACGGCTAAATTCCGGGAATTCATCGAGGAAAAGCACTCCATTATGAGCAAGAGAAATCTCTCCTGGCATGGGATTGGCTCCTCCACCTACCAACGCTACCGGCGACACAGTATGATGAGGAGTGCGGAATGGACGTTTAGTCATCAGCATTGACCCTCTGTGCAATTTCCCGGCAACGGAATGAATCTTGGTAGTCTCAAGTGCTTCAGCAAGACTAAGCGGGGGTAAAATGGAAGGAAGGCGTTTAGCCATCATAGACTTGCCGGCTCCCGGAGGACCGACCATCAGTATATTATGACCTCCCGCGCAAGCCACTTCAAAAGCCCTCTTCACGCTTTCTTGCCCTTTGACTTCAGAAAAATCGAAATCAAAATTTTCTGCTTCCGACGCAAATATCTCTCTGGTATTTATTACTGTAGGCAGGATATCCGACGTCTCGGCAATCACACCTACAGCCTCTGCCAAGTTCTTGACACCATACACCTCTACCCTATTTACGACCGCCGCCTCGGTAACATTAGCCTCAGGAACAATAAGACGCTTGAACCCCGCCTCACGAGCCTTGATAGCCATAGGAAGCGCTCCTTTCACCGGAAGGACCGATCCGTCAAGCGACAACTCACCCATTATCATATATTCATGCAGATTCTCGGCAGGAACCTTCTCGTTTGCGGCAAGCACTCCAATTGCCATCGGAAGGTCGAAGGCAGCACCCTCCTTCTTCACATCAGCAGGAGAAAGATTGATGATAGTGCTTTTATGAGGGAAACCGATTCCACTGTGTTGGAGAGCCGTCGTGATGCGCGTATACGCTTCCTTTACTGCTGTATCAGGAAGTCCGACAATACTGAACAGAGTGCCTTTCTGCACCACTGTCTCTAATGTCACTACAAACGCATCTATGCCCGAAATTGCGGCTGAATATACTTTCGTAAGCATTATATCTATCGCTTTGTTGAATTATTTTTGTTTTTTTCAGGTGATTTTGGAGTTTGTTTTGTCTCTTTCTTATCCATTTCCTTGCGAAAGGCTGCCACTGCATCCTTGATATCATCGCCCGCATACGATTCCTTGCCATTCTTATCCTTTACGATAAACCATGGAATACGGGTCACACCAAGTCTCACCATATTTTCATCCGCAACTCCATAAGGCTGCCAAGCACGCACCACACCTTTCAAAGAATCACGACGTATGATTCCAGCCCACGTCATAGAGTCGCTATCTAAATAAATATCCGAAATGATTCTTTTTGCAGAATCGGGATAAAGCTTGACAAGACTTTTCAGGGTGTCTACCGACTCTCCCCTCAAAGAATTATTTTCAGCGAAGAAAAACAAAAAAGACCCCTTTACCTTATTGAATTTAAGAGTATCGATGCCATTATCACGCGACCTGACTATTACAGATTTTAATTTGCTGTCTTTAGAATAAGCGAGCGAACCATCCGCCTTAGTGGTAAATTCCAAGCCATGCAAATCAGATACTCCACACATCGCGATAAGTTGCTGTTGCCGCGCATCGCTATCAATCAAATTCCAAAGTTTCACGAATCCCTCCGGATTACTACGTCGATCCCATTCTTTAAGCAGCAAAATGACAGATAGAGGATCCTTCGGATTTCTCTTTACATAATCTTCTATGCTTTTCTCAAAACCCTTTTGGTCATTTTTCTTAGCATATGCATCTTTACGCCAATCAGTCCAATGTTCCGATACTTTGTTGCCCTTGACAGTCCAATCCTTCATGTCTCTTCCTTCTCCTGAAATCTTGATTTCATCTCCTCTTTCAGCATAAAGGGTAATGGAATTGGAAGAAGAGGCATCAGTGATATAGACCAAAGTAGGAAGACGCGTCACGCATCCTACAGAAGCCACACCATCCTGAATGGGAGCTGTCTGCTCTATCCATCTTCCGCCATGAGAGTCCCAAGCATAATAAGTCAGAAGATAGTTGCCTATGTAGTCCTTAGGGAATTGGAATTCAATCTTGAATTCATTTTTTACACATCCTGTAAGCAACAGCATGAATAAGCATGCCCAGTGCGCTATCTTTTTAGAATCAATGGTATTCATATCGAGAAAATAGAAATATCTTCAAATGGCAGAATCTGCCACTGATAATTTCAGCCTACAAAAATACGTTTTTCAATTGGCATTTCCAAATAAAACTCACTTTTAAGTATAAAATGGCATATAGAATCTTCACTAATTTGCATATTTGCAATTTGTTTACTACCTTTGTGCGCCCAAGACAAAGATACGACTAAATGAATAATATAAAGAGACTCCTTACATTCAATTTTTGTGTGACAGTAGTATTCATAGTGTTCGCTTATTGGATACTGGCAGTCAAGAATGGATTTATGCTGCGGTGGTATGATGAAATGTCGCTCTTTGAGCCATCCTACCTTTTCTTCCGGCAGTTTCTTTACTATCCCGGAGGCTTGCTGCGCTATGCCGGAGCATGGTTGACACAATTGATGTATTATCCATGGCTTGGAGCCGGTGCATTCATAATTCTATGGTTGTTGCTGGCATTTCTGACCCGAAAAGCCTTCCGGCTCTCAAAGGCTGCGACCCCTTTGGCATTTCTTGTGCCATTGGCTCTGATTGTATCTGTAGTGCAAATCGACGAGGCTTGGCTTTCGATGAAGACAACAGGATACATGTATTCCAACACATTGGGATTCCTTTTCACATC
>CAMWQF010000370.1 GCA_947176285.1 uncultured Porphyromonadaceae bacterium | reverse complement strand
TGCCGACCATATATTTCAAGGGTCTTGACAATCTCATCGCCACTGCACGAAGCAACAAGGTTGCCGTATGCCTCGGTTTTCAGGATTTCTCCCAGCTCAAACGCGACTACGGCGACAAGGAGGCTGCGGTTGTGATGAACACCGTCGGCAATATCTTCTCCGGTCAGGTTGTCGGAGAGACAGCGAAGACGTTATCGGAGCGGTTCGGTAAGGTCCTCCAGAAGCGTCAGTCGGTGAGCATCAACCGAAGTGACGTCAGTCACTCCTTCAATACCCAGATGGATTCACTCATTCCTCCAAGTAAGATTTCCACTCTGACGCAGGGTATGTTTGTCGGGGCTGTCAGTGATAACTTTGACGAGCGCATTGAACAGAAAATCTTCAATGCAGAGATTGTGGTGGACAACAAGAAAGTGGCGGAGGAAACCAAAACATACAAGCCAATACCACAGATTGTAGATTTCCAAGATGATACTCCTGATAAGTCAAAGATGAAGGCCGTCATCCAAAAGAACTATGATCAGATCAAACAGGATGTTAAAGATATAGTGAAAAGCGAAATCGAGCGCATATCCGCTGATCCGAAACTATGTCACCTTCTCCATCAGAAATGACAATACGACAATGCCTCGCCATTCTCACGAGTGACGGGGCATTCTTACTAAATCAACAAACCAATTCCAATAACTATGACAATATAATGACTTCGGATGATGTTTATAAACGGATATAGTGGTCGGACATAGGCGAGTAGGCATCAATCCTCCTCGTCTTGACATGACATGAAGTCATTGAGCGATGATGAAAGTGTGTCCATGAAGTAGGCACGGCTGTTGCGACCTCTGACTCTCATCTCGTTATATTTTTTGTAGATGTAGTTCTCTGTCATATCGACATTGAACATCTTTGCAAGTTTGCTTACAATCTCCTTTGCACTGATGTTGGAGCCGAAGCACTTGGCTACTTTGAAAGCATATCCTAATTCAATAAGCGCGGTCTTGTTTGCAGTCCAGTTCAGACCTATTTCCGGCATCGTATTCGGCTCCGGCACAATGTGGCTTTTAATGTCCTTGTATAGTGCGAGTGTCTGACGCACGAAATGGAGTGCCTTAGTTACGAATGCCGCCAACTCCTGATTTACAGCCTCACGTAGTTTCTCAGTCTGTAAGTATGTGATCTCTACCTCTACATACAGCAAGGCTGAAATCACAAATCCCTTGTGATGGTGGTTATGGCACATCTCGCTGACCTGAAGCACAAAGTCCCTGTAGGCAATGTGCAGATTGTCGTTCTTGCCCTCGGTCAGCTGACGGAAGAACTCTGTCTCTGTGAGTGAAAATAAATCCATGTTATAAATTTTTTAAGTTTTTGAAAAATAAGATAATTCTATAAATAAGATAGTTCAGTAAAATCTGCAATAAATTTGCAATCTATTAAGAAATAATGTTATATCATCAAAAAATCTTAAAATAAATATATGCCGTAAAAACTTAAAAGTTGTAAAAACTCTTTACATGTGTAAAATGGCGACAGATATTTTTACATAGTTGCCAACTAATAAACATTACGTTTGTTATCTTAATACACGAAGATACTATGCACACACCGCTGTTATTTTCATAATAATATTCACGATTTCAAAACACTTTGATGAAAAAAATTCTAATATTTGATACGGATTACACACTCCTTAACAAGATTGATGGTTGGCTAAGAAATGAAGAATACGATGTTAGGATTACCGATGATCTAAAGACTGCAAAAGCCAGATTGACATCAAGTCATTATAATTTACTCGTTTTAGGAGTAAAGTATAAAAGTTGTGACGGAATGAAACTGCTAAACTGGGTTAATAGCCAAAATTTTGGAATCCCATTCATGGTCATGTTGGAAAGGGACGATAACAACTTGCTTGCCGATGCATTCCGTAGCGGTGCCCATGACCATATTGACAAACGTACAATTACCCGAGTCTGCCTTGTTGATAAAATCAATGAGGCTCTACAGTTCTTCAATCATATCTTTGAAAGTTATGTATACAAAAGCCTCGAATATACTCAGTGCCTCAATAAAGCAGTGGTGGCTGCAGGAAACAACGATGTTGTATTATTGTCTGGAGAAGTGGGAACAGGCAAGAGTCACATTGCAAGACGAATACATTATAACAGCAAACGAGGAATGCACTTATTCTTGCCTGTGAAATGTGGGCTTCTTGATCATTCGAGATCACATGAACAACTGTTTGGATTATCGACAACCGTAACGTCAAAACCTATGACTGGTATTTTTGAAAAGGTTGGAATGGGGACTCTATTCTTTGATGAGATTGATAAGCTCCCACTGAATGCTCAGACAGCCTTGGTTCATGTAATAGAGGAAGGCAAGTATAGTCCATTGGGATCTAACATGATAAAATCCTTTAACGCAAGGATTTTATTTTCCACTTCAGCAAACCTCAGCAACCACGTTTTGAAGGGAACCTTCAGGCGAGACCTATTTGATCTACTCCAGAACAACATAATCAAAGTGCCTTCTCTACGTATGTGCCGTGAAGACATTATTCCATTGTCAGAATACTTTTTAAACGTTATTGCCCGGGAACGTAACACAGCTATAAAGAGTCTCTCCAAGAGTGCAACGCTACATATAACTTCTCACGATTGGCATGGAAATATCCGGGAACTCAGAAGTATTCTGAAGCGAGCCGACATGGAATGTGACACTAATCTCATTAAGGCTAAACATCTGCATCTTGACTCAACGGAATCACATAGCAAAGGTGATGAAGAAAAGGTTATTCTTGACGCTCTATCTGCTGCGGGAAATAACAAATCCATTGCGGCAAGAATGTTGGGGATAAGCCGTCCTACATTGTATGCCAATATGAAGAGACTTGGATTATAATTTAAACCTATTCAAACTATAATACGAGGGAAGACAATCAATATGGTTCTTTTTGAAAACTTCCACATTCTCGCATCCATATTAGAATGTCTTCCCAGAAAAAGTTATACGAATGTTATGCAAATACAAAGTTAATGATTAATTTGGATATAAACATATTTTTTTATAAATTTGTGGT